>NZ_JBHXSC010000024.1:0-91487 GCF_042716505.1 Streptomyces sp. NPDC058674 | reverse complement strand
GCGCCGGCCCCCGCGGCCACGTCGCCCGCCGGAGCGGCGGCCCGGTCCGCCGCTCCCGCCCAGGCGCCCGCGGCAGGCGCTCCCGCCCAGGCCCCGGCTCCCGCCGCCCCCGCCACTCCCGCCTCCGAGCGGGTCCGCGCCGTCGACGGCATAGGCCTCGGTACCAGGCAGGCCGACCTCGGCGTCGAGCTCAAGGGCGACAAGCTCACCCTCACCACGGACCGCAAGCTGCTCACGGCTGCGGACACCGCGTTCCCGGTCGTCATCGACCCGGTGTGGCGCGACGACTGGAAGTCGGTCTGGGCGCTCGCCTACAAGCACAACGGCGTCGCCGGCTCGGCGGGCCAGTCCTACTGGAACGGCGGCACCCTCAGCAACGACGCCCGCGTCGGCTGTGCCAAGGACGCCGCCAAGGGCAACGCGGTGGTCTGCGCCAAGACCTTCTTCCAGATCGGCATGGGCGACCTGGGCGGCAAGCAGATCCTCGACGCCACCTTCCGCATCCAGCAGAAGTCGGCCGGCTCCTGGAGCTGCAAGTCCGGTGACATCCAGATCTGGGACACCGCCGGCATCAGCACCTCCACCAGCTGGAACAACCAGCCGGCCTGGAAGCGCCACGTCGACTCCTCCGGCCAGTCCTACGGCGGCCGCAACTGCCCCGGCGACAGCGACACCATCGAGCTCAACGTGACCTCCGCGGTTTCGGACGCCGCCCGCTGGAGCTGGCCCGCCTGGACCGTCGGCCTGAAGTCGGCCACGGACACGGTCGACGTCTCCTGGCGCAAGATGAACCCGGACAGCGCCCGCATCTCCACCCGGTACAACACGCTGCCGAACACCCCGGCGGACCGGTCGATGGACCCGTTCGTGCCGTGCACCGGCGGCCAGATCGGCACGACGGACGAGGTCGTGCTGCGCGCCCGCATCAGCGACGCCGAGGACAACGGCCTGCACGCCGAGTTCAACTGGTGGAAGGAGGACGACTACAGCGGCACCATCCAGCGGCCGTGGGTCGCCGTCGCCAACGGCGGCGTCGCCACCTTGCGGATCCCCGCCTCCCAGCTGACCGGCTCCACCTACCGGTGGGACGTGAAGGGCGTCGACGAGGCCGGCTCCGGCCCCTGGGCCGGACAGTGCTCCTTCACCCTGGACCGCAGCCGGCCCTCCACGAAGCCGGGCGTCAGCTCGGTGCAGTTCCCCGCGAACAACCCGGACAACCCCACGTTCGCGCGGACCGAGGGCATCTTCAACGTCACGGCCAACGGCGTCACCGACGTCAACCGGTACCAGTGGTACACGGCCACCGACCCGACGGTGCACACGGTGAACGCGGCCTCTCTCGGCGGTCCCGGACAGATCAAGTACACCCCCACCGCGGCCGGCCCGCACTCCCTGTACGTGTGGAGCCTGGACGCGGCGGGCAACCGCTCCGACGCGACGGCCTACCACTTCTACGCCAAGCGGAAGCTGGAGCGCGACAAGCACGGCGACGTCAACGGCGACGGCGCCGTCGACATCTGGAGCGTGGAGCCGGGCTCCGGCAAGCTCTCGATGGTCCCCGGCAAGGG
Source organism: Streptomyces sp. NPDC058674 (assembly GCF_042716505.1). Lineage (NCBI taxonomy): Bacteria > Bacillati > Actinomycetota > Actinomycetes > Kitasatosporales > Streptomycetaceae > Streptomyces > Streptomyces sp. NPDC058674. The sequence continues at coordinate 89,919 of NZ_JBHXSC010000024.1, read as the reverse complement.
CAACGGCACCTTCGGCACTCCCCGCCAGGTCCGGCAGGGCAACTTCAACAACGTCTCCTCGCTGTCCCAGTGGGGCAGCTGGAACGGCGGCGACTTCTACGAGGACCTCGTCGCGCTGCGGCCCTCGGACGCCGACCCCACCATCAAGCAGCTGTACGTCTACCCGGGCGAGGGCGACGGTGAGCTCCAGCCCGTCGACAGCAGCCGCTTCGAGCTGAAGGCCCGCTACACCACCGACAACCACTGGGCCCGTGCCCAGCAGGCGGTGGCCATCGGCAGCGTCAACGACGACAACGCCGACGGCAAGGTCGGCGAGGAGGACCAGCCCGACCTGCTGGTCAAGGAGGACGCGAAGCTCTGGCTGTACTTCGGTACGCCGACCGGCAGCATCACCCCGCGCGGCCTCGACCCCGTCCTGCTCGGCAACGCCGACTGGCAGGACATGACGCTGAGCGCCCCCGGTGACCTGAACGGCGACACGCTGCCGGAGATCTGGGCGCGCAGCAAGACCACCGGCAAGGTCCACCAGTACACCAGCCGCAAGACCACCGATCCGGCGGCGAAGGCGGCCATCGACCTGACCGTGTACGCGGACCCCGCGGTGCGGACCGCCTCCATCGGCGCCGGCTTCACCGACGCCGCCTGGTCGCACCTGACCAGCATCGGCGACATCGAGAACGACGGCTACCCCGACCTGTGGTCGCGCAACGCCAGCGGCGTGATCAACGAGTTCCCGGGCCGCCCGCTGACCAACGGGTCGGTCTTCGGACCCGCCCGCCAGCTCGCCGTCAACGGCACGCCGTGGACCGAGTGCGAGACCGTCCCCTCGGCGGTCTCCGGCACCCACAGCCTGTGCGGTCCGATCCTGGCGAAGTTCCGGGCCAAGGGCGGCGCCGCGCAGTTCGGCAAGCCCTCCGGCAACGTCCAGGACACCGCCGACGGCGGCAAGTTCGTGCACCTGCGGACGCTCAACGCCGCCAGTGACAACGCCTCCGTCTACTGGCACCCGAGCACCGGTGCCTGGCTCGTCATGAACGGCATCCGCGGCAAGTGGATCAGCCTCGGTGCCGAGAAGAGCTTCCTCGGCTACCCGACCTCCGACGAGGGCAACACCTTCGACCAGGTGGGCTGGTTCTCCACCTTCACCGGGTCCGGCGGCAACGGCGCCATCTACTACACGCCCGACTACGGCTCCTGGTCCATCCACGGCACCATCTACAAGAAGTACCTGGAGACCGGCGGTCCCGGCGGCTGGCTCGGCTACCCGACCACCGACGAGACCGGCAACGCCGACAACATCGGCCGCTTCAACCACTTCCGCCACCGCGGCCAGGGCGTCGACACGGCATCCGTCTACTGGACGTCGAGCACCCAGCGCGCCTGGTCGGTGCGCGGCACGATCCGCCAGAAGTGGATCGCGCTGGGCGCCGAGAAGAGCTTCCTGGGCTACCCGCAGTCGGACGAGTACGACGTCGCCGGCGGCCCCCGCGAGGATTTCTCGGGCGGTTACATCCGCCACAGCCGTGACACGGGCGTCAGCGTCGAGCACCGGGCGACCGACCGCACCGACCAGTTCCGCAAGGAGCTGGCGGGGGACTTCAACGGCGACGGCCGGTCCGACCTGGCCACCGTCTACGACTTCGGCTTCGACACCACGCACCTGTACGTGATGCCCGCCAAGGCCGACGGCGGGTTCGACGCGCCGGTCCTCGCGTTCAACAGCGGCTTCGGCAACTTCGGTGCCACCCACGCGCAGTGGGTCGCGGGCGACTTCAACAACGACGGCCGTGACGACCTCGCCGCCCTGCACGACTACGGCAGCGGCTCCAACGGCATGTTCACCTTCCTCGGCAACGCGGACGGGACGTTCACCTCGCTGCCGCGCAGCGCCTTCGTCCCCGCGGGCAGCTGGGAGGCGCCCAAGGCCAAGCTCGTCGCGGGCGACTTCAACGGCGACGGCCGCGACGACGTCGCGATGTTCTACGACCACGGCGGCTCGACCGGCGCGCACACCTTCCTCTCGAAGCCGGACGGTACGTTCAACGCCTCCTTCGGCAGCTGGCGCTCCGCGAACGGCGGCTGGTACTGGAACGAGTCGAAGCAGGTCGCGGGCGACTTCAACGGCGACGGCCGCGACGACATCCTGGCGATCTACGGCTTCGGCAACGGCACCGTCACCGCCTACACCCTGCTGGGCAAGGCCGACGGGGGCTTCGCCAACCCGGTGGCCTCCTGGACCCGCACCCCGGGCAACTGGGAGTGGAACAAGAGCAAGGTGACCGCGGGCGACTACAACAACGACGGCCGCGACGACCTGGCGATCATGTACGACTACACGAACGGCCGCTCCGCGCTGTTCACGCTGACCGGCAGGCCGGACGGCGGGATCAACGACGACGTCATGAGCTGGACCACCGAGCACGGGATCTGGCACGCGGGAGAGGCCGCTCTGCCGGTGTCCGGGGACACCGACAAGGACGGCCGCGAGGACATCGCGATCATGTACAACCACGCCAACGGGTCGAGCTCGGCCCACACCTTCAAGGCCCGCACCGACGGTGGGTTCGAGAACCCCCTGAAGAGCTGGGAGGCGGCCCCCGGCACCTGGTAACCGCCGGGAGCCACACATGACAGCGGCCCCCAGGACCCGAAAGGGTCCTGGGGGCCGCTGTCGTTTCGCGCGACGGGCCGCGAAGGTCAGTCCTTGATCTCGCAGATCAGGGCGCCCGAGGTGAGGGAGGCGCCGACCTCGGCCTTGAGGCCGACGATCGTGCCGGAGCGGTGCGCGTTGAGCGGCTGCTCCATCTTCATCGCCTCGAGGACGACGATCAGCTCGCCCTCGGTGACCTGCTGGCCCTCCTCGACCGCGACCTTGACGATCGTGCCCTGCATCGGGGACGCGAGGGTGTCGCCGGACGCGGCCGGGCCGGACTTCTTCGCGGCGCGGCGCTTGGGCTTCGCCCCGCCGGCGGCCGCCGTGCGGGCCAGGGTCATGCCCAGGGACGACGGCAGCGAGACCTCCAGGCGCTTGCCGCCGACCTCGACGACGACCGTCTCGCGGCCCGGCTCGTCCTCGGTGTCGTCCGCGGCCGGGGCGACGAAGGCGGGGACCTCGTTGACGAACTCGGTCTCGATCCAGCGGGTGTGGACCGTGAAGGGCCCTTCCGCCGGGGCGAAGGCCGGGTCGACGACGACGGCGCGGTGGAAGGGGATGGCCGTGGCCATGCCCTCGACCTCGAACTCGGCCAGGGCGCGGGCGGCGCGCTGGAGGGCCTGCTCGCGGGTGGCGCCGGTGACGATCAGCTTGGCCAGGAGGGAGTCCCAGGCGGGGCCGATGACCGAGCCGGACTCGACGCCCGCGTCCAGGCGGACGCCCGGGCCGGACGGCGGGGCGAACTTCGTGACCGTGCCGGGGGCGGGCAGGAAGCCGCGGCCCGGGTCTTCGCCGTTGATGCGGAACTCGATGGAGTGCCCGCGCAGGACGGGGTCGCCGTAGCCGAGCTCCTCGCCGTCGGCGATGCGGAACATCTCGCGGACCAGGTCGATGCCGGAGACCTCTTCGGTGACCGGGTGCTCGACCTGGAGGCGGGTGTTGACCTCCAGGAAGGAGATGAGGCCGTCGGCGGAGACGAGGAACTCGACGGTCCCCGCGCCGACGTAGCCGGCCTCCTTCAGGATGGCCTTCGACGCCGCGTACAGCTCGGCGTTCTGCTCGTCCGTCAGGAACGGGGCGGGGGCCTCCTCCACCAGCTTCTGGTGGCGGCGCTGGAGGGAGCAGTCACGGGTGGAGACCACCACGACGTTGCCGTGGGTGTCGGCCAGGCACTGGGTCTCGACGTGCCGGGGCTTGTCCAGGTAGCGCTCGACGAAGCACTCGCCGCGGCCGAAGGCGGCCACGGCCTCGCGGACCGCCGAGTCGTAGAGCTCGGGCACCTCTTCGAGGGTGCGGGCGACCTTGAGGCCGCGGCCGCCGCCGCCGAAGGCCGCCTTGATGGCGATGGGCAGGCCGTGCTGCTCGGCGAAGGCGACGACCTCCTGCGACCCGGAGACCGGGTCGGGGGTGCCGGCGACCAGCGGAGCCCCGGCGCGCTGCGCGATGTGGCGGGCGGCGACCTTGTCGCCGAGGTCGCGGATCGCCTGCGGCGGGGGACCGATCCAGGTCAGGCCCGCGTCGAGGACGGCCTGCGCGAAGTCGGCGTTCTCGGAGAGGAAGCCGTATCCGGGATGGATGGCGTCCGCACCGGAATCGGCTGCGGCCTGGAGGACCTTGGAGATGTCCAGGTAGCTGGTGGCCGGGGTGTCACCGCCCAACGCGAAAGCTTCGTCGGCCGCGCGGACGTGCAGGGCGTCCCGGTCCGGATCGGCGTAGACGGCTACGCTCGCGATCCCGGCGTCCCGGCAGGCCCGAGCAACGCGGACAGCGATTTCGCCACGGTTGGCGATGAGCACCTTGCGCACGATGGCTCCCTCCTTGAAAACAAGCTGAGTTTAGGGACAGCCCACACGGCCTTTCGACCCTTCCCCAGTGGTGACCTTGCCCACACGGAGTGTGATGCGCGGTCTCTTCGACTGAAGAACCCTTGTGGCGCCCCAGGTCAGGGGGATCCCCGACTGCACAGTAACCCCGTCATGTGGCAGGGGTCTCTGTGCTGCAGGTCAGCTGCCCCGGGTGATTCTTTGTGGATTCCCTACGAACGGCCCACGTTATCTTTGCTTGATCGACGCGCCCGGCGCCCTCCCGTAACGAAGCGGCCCGGACCCCTTGTCCGCAGGTTTACCCGTTAGTAGCCTCCAGGCGTCGAACACGTTGGTGACGTGTGGGGGGTGGGCGTCGTGCTGCGCAGACTCGTGGCCGCAGTGGCCGCGATCGTGCTGGTCGCGGAAGCGGCCGTGCTCGTGCTGGTCCACCTCGTGCTGGGCCGGACCACGGCGAACCAGTCGATGTCCATCGCGGGCAGCGATCCGGATGTCATGTCCAAGGCAACATACGGGCTCGGCGCGGGCATGGGTGTCTTTTTGCTGCTCTGCGCCGTCCTCGCGGCCGTGGCCGCCGTACGCGACCGGGCCCCCGGCCGTCTCGCCCGCATCGTCCTCTTCACCGCCGCCGCCGCTCACGGACTCCTCGGCATCCTCGCCCTCGCACTGGTCGGCTGGGCCGCCTTCGTGACGATGATGCTGATCCTGTGTCTGCTCGTACTCACCCTGATGCTCTACGCCGCCGGGCCCGAGGGGCGCACGGACACCGAGGACACGCCGCCGCCACCGCCGTTCGGGGAGCTCAGGCCCACAAATCCGTGATGGATACACCCAGTTCACCGAGCAGTGAGCGGAGGAGCGGCAGGGAGAGCCCGATCACGTTCCCGTGATCCCCGTCGATGCCGTCCACGAACGGCGCCGAGAGCCCGTCCAGGGTGAACGCGCCCGCCACGTGCAGCGGCTCCCCGCTGGCCACGTACGCGGCGACCTCCGCGTCCGTCGGCTCACCGAAACGGACCGTGGTGGACGCCGTCGCCGACACCCGCCGGCCGCTCGCCGTGTCGATCACGCAGTGCCCGGTGCGCAGGACGCCCGAGCGCCCGCGCATCGCCTTCCAGCGCGCGGTGGCCTCCTCGGCGTCGGCCGGCTTGCCCAGGGCCTCGCCGTCCAGCTCCAGCACCGAGTCGCAGCCGATCACCAGGGCGCCCGCGGCCTCGTCCAGGGCCGCCACGACCCCCGCCTTCGCCTCGGCCAGTGCCAGGGCCAGCTCGGCCGGCGAGTCCGCCTGGAGGGCGTCCTCGTCGAAACCGCTGACGATCACGTGCGGGGCGAGCCCGGCCTGACGCAGCAGGTTCAGCCGGGCGGGGGAGGCGGAGGCGAGGACGAGCGCGCGCGGTTCGACAGTCATGGGGGCCATCGTAGGGGCGCCGCGGGGGCCCCCGGAGGACGGTCGCGTCACCGGCCCTAGAAGCCCACTCCGAGGACGTAGACCACCACGAGCATGGCGAGCGCGAGCACCACGGTCATCCGCCGGATCATCGCCTGCGCGTCGCGCATGTCCTCGGGCGGCTCGTTCTTCGGATCGGACCAGAGCATGCTCCCGATCCTGCTCCCGGGGGGCGGGACGGCGCCTGAGTACGGGTACTCAGGGGCCGCCCCCCGTTCACACCATCTTCCGAACCGGGACCCGGACGGAGCGCGCACCGGAACGCGAAGTGAAACCGGATGCCGGGGCCTAGCCCGGCCAGTACGTACGCCCCCACGCGCGGGGTCCCGGCTGCGGCAGCCGGTGCGCGGCCACCCGGGCGGGCTCCGACCACGCGTCGGCCACCCGGGGCGCGGCCGACGGAGCCGAGGCCAGCGCCGCCGCGCGCGCCCGGACCACCGCCAGTGCGGCGGCCAGCTCCTCCGGGGTCGGGTTGCCCTTCACGACCTTGATCACCACAGTGTGCTCCTCGGGCCTAGAGGGGGATGTTGCCGTGCTTCTTCGGCGGCAGGGACTCCCGCTTGGTGCGCAGCTGGCGCAGCCCCTTCACCACGTGCGCGCGGGTCTCGGACGGCATGGTCACCGCGTCGATGTACCCGCGCTCGGCGGCGGTGTACGGGTTGAGCAGCGCGTCCTCGTACTCGGCGATCAGGCGCGCCCTGGTCTCCTCGCCGTCCCCGGTGGCCTCCGCCTCGGCGATGGTCCGCCGGTGCAGGATGTTCACCGCGCCCTGCGCGCCCATGACGGCGATCTGGGCGGTCGGCCAGGCGAGGTTGAGGTCCGCGCCGAGGTGCTTGGAGCCCATGACGTCGTAGGCGCCGCCGAAGGCCTTGCGGGTGATGACGGTGATCAGCGGGACGGTGGCCTCGGCGTACGCGTAGATCAGCTTCGCGCCGCGCCGGATGATGCCGTTGTACTCCTGGTCCGTGCCCGGGAGGAAGCCCGGTACGTCCACGAACGTCAGCACCGGGACGTTGAAGGCGTCGCACGTCCGGACGAAGCGCGCCGCCTTCTCGGAGGCGTCGATGTCCAGGCAGCCGGCGAACTGCATCGGCTGGTTGGCGACGATGCCGACCGGGTGCCCCTCGACCCGGCCGAAGCCGGTCAGGATGTTCGGGGCGAACAGCGACTGCGTCTCCAGGAACTCCGCATCGTCGAGGACGTGCTCGATCACGGTGTGCATGTCGTACGGCTGGTTCGCGCTGTCCGGGATGAGGACGTCGAGCTCGCGGTCGGAGTCGGTGACCTCGGTGTCCGCCTCCTCGGGGAAGGCCGGAGGCTCCGAGAGGTTGTTCGACGGCAGGTACGAGAGCAGCGACTTCACGTACTCGATCGCGTCCTTCTCGTCCCCGGCCATGTGGTGGGCCACGCCGGAGGTGGAGTTGTGCGTCCGGGCGCCGCCCAGCTCCTCGAAGCCGACGTCCTCGCCGGTGACCGTCTTGATGACGTCCGGGCCGGTGATGAACATGTGCGAGGTCTGGTCGACCATGACCGTGAAGTCGGTGATCGCGGGGGAGTACACGGCTCCGCCCGCGCACGGTCCGACGACCAGGCTGATCTGCGGGATCACACCCGAGGCGTGCACGTTGCGGCGGAAGATCTCGCCGTACATGCCCAGGGCGCTGACGCCCTCCTGGATCCGGGCGCCGCCCGAGTCGTTGATGCCGACGAGCGGACAGCCGGTCTTCAGCGCGAAGTCCATCACCTTCATGATCTTCTGGCCGTAGACCTCGCCGAGGGCCCCGCCGAAGACGGTGAAGTCCTGCGAGAACACGGCGACGGGCCGGCCGTCGACGGTTCCGTACCCGGTGACGACGCCGTCGCCGTACGGGCGGGTCTTCTCCAGCCCGAAGCTGGTGGAGCGGTGTCGGGCGAACTCGTCGAGCTCGACGAAAGACCCCTCGTCCAGCAGCAGGGCCACCCTCTCGCGCGCCGTCAGCTTGCCCTTGGCGTGCTGCTTCTCCACGGCACGCGCGGATCCGGCGTGGGTGGCTTCCTCGATGCGGCGCTGCAGGTCCGCGATCTTGCCCGCGGTGGTGTGCATGTCGATCGGCTCTGACGGTTGTGACATCGGGGTCGCGGCTCCCTGCGTGGTGTCAACGGCCTGGTCAATTCATTGACTACTGCTGGCTACTGGTGCGTAGCGTATCGGCGGGCATGGCGCTCGGCAGTGCGGCGTTTGACACACCTACATTGGGTTGCATGACGCCTTCAGATGCATCAACCGGAGCTTCCGCCGGACGCTGGTCGAGCCTGGACCGGCCGCCGCTCAACGCAGCCGGCCTCCGGCGGGCCCTCGTCACGGAGGGCGGGCTGTGGACCTCGCTGGAGGTGGTCGCCGCCACCGGCTCCACCAACAGCGACCTCGCCGCCCGCGCCGCCGGGCTCCCCGAGGGGGCCGTGCTCGTCGCCGAGGAGCAGACCGCCGGGCGCGGGCGGCTCGACCGCAGCTGGGTCGCCCCGCCCCGGTCCGGGCTGTTCTTCTCCGTCCTGCTCAAGCCGGGCGACGCCGTGCCGCAGGAGCGCTGGGGGTGGCTGACCCTGCTGGCCGGGGTGGCCACCGCGACCGGGCTGTCCCGGGCCGCGGGCGTGGACACCGCCCTCAAATGGCCCAACGACCTGCTGGTCACCGTGGACGGGGACGAGCGCAAGACCGGCGGCATCCTCGCCGAGCGGGTGGCTGGGGACACATCCCGGGCCGGAGGCTCCGGGGGAGGGGTCGTCCTGGGGATCGGGCTCAACGTCAGCCTCACGGAGGAGGAGCTGCCGGTGCCCACCGCCGGCTCCCTCGCCCTGGCCAAGGCGTCCGTGACCGACCGGGACCCGCTGCTGAGGGCCGTACTGCGCTCCCTGGAGCAGTGGTACGGGAACTGGCGCGCGACCGGCGGCGACCCGGCGGCCAGCGGCCTGCAGGAGACCTACGCGGCGGGCTGCGCCACCCTCGGCCGGCACGTCCGCGCGGAGCTCCCGGGCGGGCGCGTCCTCACCGGAACGGCCGAAGCGGTGGACACCGACGGCCGCCTGGTGGTCCGTACGGCCGAGGGCCGGCACGAGGCGGTGGGCGCGGGCGACGTGATCCACCTGCGCTCCGTCCACTGAGCCGCTTGCCGCCTGCCGCCTGCCGCCTGCCGCCTGCCGCCTGCCGCCTGCCCGCCTGCCCGCCTCCCGCCTCCCGCCGCTCGGCCCGGAGGCGGTCCGGAGGCGGAGGTGTCCCAATGAAGGAGTAGGGGGAGTGAGCTACGGCACACCTGCCGTATGGTTTAGGCGATCCCGGTGCTCGTGGTGATCAACCGGTTCGCAGGGCAATGCGCACGGAATGGACAGGAGGCGGCCCTTGACCGTCGACGACCCTCAGTCCAGCGCGTCCCCCGCCAACGGGCCGGGGACCGGAACCGGTCCGGGCACGCCGATCGGGCGGGGCCAGCACACGCCCCACCACGAGGTCGACCACACGGCCCAGCCGACGGCGGATCCGCTCGCCATCCGGCTGGAGCAGCTGATCCTCGGCGCGGAGCGCCGCTACACCCCCTTCCAGGCCGCGCGCAGCGCCGGTGTCTCGATGGAGCTCGCCTCCCGCTTCTGGCGGGCCATGGGTTTCGCCGACATCGGCCAGGCGAAGGCGCTGACGGAGGCCGACGTCCTGGCGCTGCGCCGGCTCGCGGGCCTGGTGGAGGCCGGTCTGCTGTCCGAGCCGATGGCGGTGCAGGTGGCGCGGTCCACGGGGCAGACCACGGCCCGGCTCGCGGAGTGGCAGATCGACTCCTTCCTGGAGGGGTTGACGGAACCGCCCGAGCCGGGGATGACCCGTACGGAGGTCACGTACCCCCTGGTCGAGCTGCTGCTGCCCGAGCTGGAGGAGTTCCTCGTCTACGTGTGGCGGCGCCAGCTGGCGGCCGCCACCGGGCGCGTGGTGCAGGTGGCGGACGACGAGGAGATGGTCGACCGGCGGCTCGCGGTGGGCTTCGCGGACCTGGTGGGCTTCACCCGCCTCACCCGGCGGCTGGAGGAGGAGGAGCTCGGCGAGCTGGTCGAGGCCTTCGAGACGACGGCGGCGGACCTGGTCGCGGCGCACGGCGGCCGGCTGATCAAGACGCTGGGCGACGAGGTGCTGTACTGCGCCGACGACGCGGCGACGGCGGCGGAGATCGCGCTGCGGCTCATCGAGACGATGGGCGCGGACCCGCAGATGCCGGAGCTGCGCGTCGGCATCGCCTTCGGCACGGTGACGACCCGGATGGGCGACGTCTTCGGGACGACGGTGAACCTGGCGAGCCGGCTGACGTCCATAGCGCCGAAGGACGCGGTGCTGGTGGACGGGGCGATGGCCGAGGAACTGGGCCGGACCGGGGCCGCGCCGGTGTCGGAGAAGGAGGCCGAGGCGGAGGAGGGCGGCGGCGTGTACCGCTTCGCGCTCCAGCCGATGTGGCAGCGGCCCGTGCGCGGGCTCGGGGTGGTGGAGCCGTGGTCGCTGACGCGGCGGAAGCGGTCGAGCCCCTCCGCGTAGCCGCCGCGGGACGCCGCCCGCGGCGCGGTGCCTGCGGCGCTGCCCCGAGGTGCCTGCGGTGCCTGGCTCGCGGTACCTGCGGGGCGCTGCCCGCGCCACCGCGGTGCGGCGCCTGCGCCGGCCCGCAGCCCGCCCGGCGGTACCCGCGGTGCCGCGCCTGGGCCGCCCCCACCGTGCCCGCCTGGCGGTCCCTGCGGTGCGGCGCGCTGCCCGGGGGTGTCTGTGGGCCGTACATGGCCGTACATGGCCGTCCGGGGCCCGCCGGGTTCTGCCGTGCCCGCCGCGGGGCCTGTCGTGTGGGCCTGGTCCGGTGAGGGCGGCGGGCCTAGGATTCCCGGGTAACGTTCGTTAACCGGGAGGGCCTGTGCCAGTGGAATCGTCGGCTGTCGAGTCGGAGTTCGTATCGGTGCGTCGGCACGGCGCCGACGGGGTCGTGGAGCTGGTCCTGGACCGCCCGAAGGCCATGAACGCGGTGTCCACCGCGATGGCCCGCGCCATCGGGGCGGCCTGCGCGGAGCTGGCCGCCGATCCCTCCGTGCGGGTGGTCGTGGTCTCCTCCAGTGCCGAGCGGGCCTTCTGCGTCGGGGCGGACCTCAAGGAGCGGAACTCCCTCTCGGACGCCGAGCTGGTGCGGCAGCGGCCGACCACGCGGGGGGCGTACGGGGGAGTGCTGGAGCTGCCGATGCCCACGATTGCGGCGGTGCACGGGTACGCCTTGGGCGGCGGCTTCGAGCTGGCGCTCGCCTGCGACGTGATCGTCGCGGACGAGACGGCGGTGGTGGGCCTGCCCGAGGTGTCGGTCGGCGTGATCCCGGGCGGCGGGGGCACCCAGCTGCTGCCGCGCCGGGTGGGCGCGGCCCGCGCCGCCGAGCTGATCTTCACGGCCCGGCGGGTGGAGGCGGCCGAGGCGCTCTCCCTGGGCCTGGTGGACTCGGTCGTCCCGGCCGGCACGGACACGGCGCGGGCACTGGAGCTGGCGTCCCGGATGGCGGCGAACTCCCCGGTGGGGCTGCGGGCGGCCAAGCGGGCGCTGCGGCTCGGGCACGGGATGGATCTCACGGCCGGTCTGGAGATCGAGGACGCCGCCTGGCGGACGGTGGCCTTCTCCGGCGACCGCGCCGAGGGCGTGGCGGCGTTCAACGAGAAGCGCACGCCGAACTGGCCGGGCCGGTAGCCCGCGGCCGGAACCCGAGGACCCGGGCCCCGGCCGGAGTCCGCGGTGGGCGCGGCGGGGTCGACCGACGCGCCCGGTGCCGCTAGATCGGACAAAACGCCTAACCTGGGTTGATGGCAGTCGACGGGCGGCTACGAGCCGTGGTGGGCCTCGCGCAGGCGATGGCCGCGGCGTGCGCGCCGCGGGACAGCGTGCGGGCGGCCGCGCGGGGGGCGCGGACGGCGATGGACGGGTCGTTCGCCGCGATCTCCGCGTGGGAGCGGGAGCGGGGGCGCCTGCGGGTGCTCGTGAACGAGGGGGAGCGGCGGGCCGGGGAGGAGGAGTTCCCCGAGGACGAGTCGTACCCGGTGCACGACTTCCCGGAGATCACCGAGTTCCTGCACGAGCGGTGGGTGGGCGGCGGGGGTCCGCACGCCTGGGTCGAGACCGCCGCCGGCAACCGCCCGGGGCGCCGCGGGGAGGCCCTGCGCCTGCGCGGGCGGGGTAGCTGCGTGGTCGCGCCCATCGTGCTGAGCGGGCGGGCCTGGGGGGAGCTGTACGTCGCCCGGGACGAGGGGCTGGCGGACTTCGACGAGGACGACGCCGAGTTCGCGACCGTGCTGGCGGCCGTCGTGGCGGCCGGGCTCGCGCAGAACGAGCGGCTGGAGGAAGCCCGGCGGCTCGCCTTCACCGATCCGCTGACCGGGCTGGCCAACCGCCGGGCCGTGGACATGCGGCTGGACGAGGCGCTGGAGGAGCACCGGCGCACCGGGGCCGTGGTGAGCCTGGTGGTCTGCGACCTCAACGGGCTGAAGAAGGTCAACGACACCCACGGGCACGCGATGGGCGACCGGCTGCTGGAGCGGTTCGGATCGGTGCTGAGCCTGTGCGGGGCCATACTGCCGGGCGCGCTGGTGGCGCGGCTGGGCGGGGACGAGTTCTGCCTGGTGAGCCTGGGCCCCACCGCGGACGAGGTGGTACGGGTCACCGAGGAGCTGTGCGCGCGGGCCGCCGAGCTGGAGCTCGGCGAGGGGGTGGCCTGCGGGGTGGCCTCCACCGGGGACCCGATCGGGCTGGTGAAGTCCTCACGGAGGCTGTTCCGGCTCGCTGACGCGGCCCAGTACAAGGCGAAGGCGGCGCGCTCCGCGAAGCCCGTGGTGGCGGGGCGGGACACCGCCGTGGTCCGCCTCGCGGACGCGCCCCCGCAGACCCCGGGCGACCGCCGCCGCTTCCGGGGCCGCGAGTGACTCCCCCGCGGACTCTCCTGCGGGGGCCGGGCGGGCGTCCGGCGGGAGACCCCCCGCCTCCGGGGCCGCGAGTGGCCCACCCGTGGGGGCCGGGCGGCGCGTCCCGCGGGGGCCCGGGCGGGCGCGCCCCGCGGCCCCGGGTGGGCGCCCAGCGGCCCGGGCGGGCGCCTCGAGCGGTGGCCACGGGGCGTGCGGGGCCCGCGCGGAAGCGGCCAATGTCGTGACCGGAAAGGTCGACCCGGTCACGGCAAGCCTTCCCGGCCACAGCACTAGTGACATGAAGGGATTCAGTCCGTAGGGTGCTGAATATGGATATGCACACTGTCGTGGTGGGGACGTCCGGGACCACCGCCGAGGACGTCATCGCCGTCGCCCGCGGCAACGCCCGGGTCGAGCTGTCCGGCGACGCGCTCGACGCGCTCGCCCGCGCCCGTGAGATCGTCGACGCGCTCGCCGCCAAGCCCGAGCCCGTCTACGGGGTGTCCACCGGCTTCGGCGCGCTCGCCTCCCGGCACATCAGCCCGGAGCTGCGCGCCCAGCTCCAGCGCAACATCGTCCGCTCCCACGCCGCCGGCATGGGCCCGCGCGTCGAGCGGGAGGTCGTCCGCGCCCTGATGTTCCTGCGGCTCAAGACCCTCGCCTCCGGCCACACCGGCGTGCGGCCGTCCGTCGCCCAGGCCATGGCCGACGTCCTCAACGCCGGGATCACCCCCGTCGTGCACGAGTACGGCTCCCTCGGCTGCTCCGGCGACCTCGCGCCGCTGTCCCACTGCGCGCTCGCGCTCATGGGCGAGGGGGACGCCGAGGGCCCCGACGGGACCGTCCGCCCCGCCGGCGAGCTGCTCGCCGAGGCGGGCATCGCGCCCGTGGAGCTGCGCGAGAAGGAGGGCCTGGCCCTCCTCAACGGCACCGACGGCATGCTCGGCATGCTGGTCATGGCCCTCGCCGACCTCGGCAGGCTCTACACCTCCGCCGACATCACCGCCGCGCTCACCCTGGAGGCCCTGCTCGGTACCGAGAAGGTCCTCCGGCCCGAGCTGCACGCCATCCGCCCGCACCCCGGCCAGGGCGCCTCCGCCGCCAACATGGCAGCCGTGCTGGAGGGCTCCGGGCTCACCGGGCACTTCCAGGAGGAGTCCGCCCCCCGCGTGCAGGACGCGTACTCCGTACGCTGCGCCCCGCAGGTCGCCGGCGCGGGCCGCGACACCATGGCGCACGCCGCCCTGGTGGCCTCCCGCGAGCTGGCCGCCGCCGTCGACAACCCGGTGGTCCTGCCCGACGGGCGCGTCGAGTCCAACGGCAACTTCCACGGCGCTCCCGTCGCCTACGTGCTGGACTTCCTCGCCATCGCCGCCGCCGACCTCGGCTCCATCGCCGAGCGCCGCACGGACCGGCTGCTGGACAAGAACCGCAGCCACGGCCTGCCGCCGTTCCTCGCGGACGACGCGGGCGTGGACTCCGGCCTGATGATCGCCCAGTACACGCAGGCTGCCCTGGTCAGCGAGATGAAGCGGCTCGCGGTCCCCGCGTCCGCCGACTCGATCCCCTCCTCCGCCATGCAGGAGGACCACGTCTCCATGGGGTGGTCGGCGGCGCGCAAGCTCCGTACCGCCGTCGACAACCTGACCCGGATCATCGCGGTCGAGCTGTACGCGGCGACCCGCGCCATCGAGCTCCGCCACGGGCTCACCCCGGCTCCGGCCAGCCGGGCCGCGATCGCCGCCGCTCGCGCGGCGGGCGTGCAGGGCCCCGGGCCGGATCGTTTCCTCGCTCCCGACCTGGCCGCAGCCGACGCGTTCGTCCGTACGGGCGCTCTCGTGGCCGCGGTGGAAGCGGTGACGGGACCGCTCGCCTGACGGCTTCGGCGCGCACGACGCGGAGGGCCGCCCCCACCGGGGGCGGCCCTCCGCCGTGTCCGTGCGGTCAGGCGGAGCGGGAGCGGCGCACCGAGAACACCACGAACCCCGCCCCGACACCCAGGCAGGCCGAGCCGCCCAGCAGGTAGGGGGTGGTGTCCACGGAGCCGGTGTCGGCGAGGGAGAGCGGGACGGCCTCCCCGGCCGTCTGGGTGATGGTCCCGGTGGCCGCCGAGGGCCTCGCCCCGGCGCCGTTCGCGGGGGCGGGCGCGTCGGAACGCCCCGTCCCGTGCGCCGGTGCGGTGGCGCCCGCCGAGGGCACGAACCACAGGGCGCCGAGGAGGGTGGTCGCTCCGAGAGCGGTGAGCAGCGGTCGGCGTGCGGACACGGTGCGATCCCCCTTGTGGCAGCAGCGAATTGGCCGTGTGCGGTGATGCTACGGAAAGGGGCGGGTCGTGGGAAAGCCGGGGGTTCCACGGGCTTACTCTCCGTCGTATGAACCCTTCTGAGACATCACGGTACGTACGGCTTCGGGTGGATTTGGTACTGGAGGTACCCGATCCGGATGCACTCACCGGAGCCGCGCTCGCGCACATCGGCGCCGACGAGTTCATGCCGGACGAGGAGCGCGGGCACGCGGAGTCCGCCGTCCGCGAGGACGAGTCGGAGGCCCTGGCCTACCTGGTCGACCCCACCGACCTGGTCGTCGACATCCCCGGCGTGGAGCTCGCGCAGGCCTCCTGGAGCAGCGAGCCCGTCGAATACGACCCCGAGTCCATGGAGTGGGACCTGGACGAGGAAGATGGGGACTTCGACCAAGAAACCGACAACGCCTGACCGTGGGGTGGCCCACATCCCAACGGGATGTGGAACCGAACACCGCCGTTAACGCGTTGTCAGGGCGAGGCAGGGGGCGCGTCCCCCTGCCCGGCCAACCCCGGGACGGCAGCCCCGGGCTTCCGGCGACGATGGAGTGGCGTGTGAGGACGGACAGCATGCGGAGGAAGAGGTCCCTGGTGGCCGTATCCGCCGTGCTCGGCGGTGTACTGGTGCTTTCGGCGTGCAGCGGCGGGGACGGTGGAAAGCCGAGCGCGGGCGAGAGCAGCAAGTCCCAGGCGGACGTCGACGCGGCGGCGGCCAAGGACTCCTCCAAGGCCCGAATAGTCATCACTCCGAAGGACGGCGCCACCAATGTCGGCCTGAACGACTCGACCAACGTCGCCGTGACCGACGGAACGCTCACCCGGGTGGAGCTGAAGAGCTCCGAGGGCGCGGTCGTGGCCGGCAAGATCGCGGGCGACGGCAAGAGCTGGAAGCCCGAGGGAGCCCTGAAGCGCTCCACGAAGTACGCCCTCGCGGCGACCGCGAAGGACGCCGACGGGCGCGAGGCGCACGAGAACGCCTCCTTCACCACCGTCTCCCCGGAGAACAGCTTCGTGGGCTCGTTCATCCCGGACGACGGCCAGACGGTCGGCGTGGGCATGCCGGTCTCGATCACCTTCAACAAGCCGATCAAGGACCAGAAGGCCGTGCAGGCGGCCATCGACGTCACCTCCAGCAGCGGCCAGGAGGTCGTCGGCCACTGGTTCGGCTCGCAGCGGCTGGACTTCCGCCCCGAGCAGTACTGGCAGGCGAACTCCACCGTCACGCTGAAGCTGGCGCTGGAGGGCGTGCAGGGGGCCCCCGGCATCCAGGGCGTCCAGAGCAAGACCGTCACCTTCAAGGTCGGCCGCAGCCAGGTCTCCACGGTCGACGCGAAGACCAAGCAGATGACGGTCACCCGCGACGGAGCGGTCCTCAAGACCATCCCGATCTCCGCGGGCTCCCCGGAGAACCCCACGTACAACGGCCAGATGGTGATCTCCGAGAAGTTCAAGGAGACCCGGATGGACGGCGCCACCGTCGGCTTCAAGAACGGCGAGGGCAAGGGCGAGTACGACATCAAGGACGTCCCGCACGCGATGCGGCTGTCCACCTCCGGCACCTTCATCCACGGCAACTACTGGGGATCGGACTCGATCTTCGGCAGCGTCAACACCAGCCACGGCTGTGTCGGCCTGAACGACGCCAAGGGTGCCAACGACCCGAACCAGCCCGGTGCCTGGTTCTTCGACAACTCGCTGATCGGCGACGTGGTCACCGTGGTCAACTCCCCGGACAAGACCATCAAGGCGGACAACGGCCTCAACGGCTGGAACATGAGCTGGGCGGAGTGGAAGGCCGGAGCGGCCGTCTGACCCGGCACGGCACGTGAGGTGAAGCACCCGGCGGACGGCGGGGAGCCCGAGAGGCTCCCCGCCGTCCGCCTTCCTCCCTCCGTCCCCCTCCCGCTGCCTCCCCCGCCCCGGTGACGGCGGCGAAAACCACGGGTGCGATCCCCGCCCCCGACCCTAGGGTCGGGGGCCATGGAGATCCACGAGCTGTCCCAGCCCCCGACCGACGCCGACGTGGCGACGTGGACGGCCGTCCTGGTCGCCGTCCACGCCGCCGACCTGCCGGGGGTGCCCGCGCCGACCCTGGCGGAGACCGCCGGGCGGCTGCGGGTGCCGTCCCCCCGCGTCCGGTACGCGCTCTGGGGGAGCGACGGCGGCGAGGCGGTTGCCGCCCTGCTGCTCTTCACCGACCCGGCGAACCGCCACACGGCGTTCCTGGACGCCTTCGCCGTACGTCCCGACGCGCGCCGGCGGGGCGTGGGCACCGCCCTGTGGCAGCGGGTCCGGGCGGAGCTGCTCGCCCGGGGCCGCACCTCGGTGGCCACGCTCGTGGACCTCGGCGGGCCGGGTGAGGCGTTCGCCCGGTCCCTCGGCTTCCAGAACGTGCTGCCGATGGCCTGGTACGTCCAGGACGTGCCGGAGGACCCCGCCGAGGTGCTGGTCCCGGACACCCCCGGATACGAGCTGCTGACCTGGCACGGGCTGGTGCCCGAGGCGTGGGCGCCGGCGGCGGCCGTGGCCCACGGCGCCATGGAGGACGCGCCCGGCGGCGAGCTGGACGAGCAGTTCCAGGAGTGGACGCCCGAGCGCCTGCACGCCGCGCAGCAGCTGGTCCTGGACCGGGGCGGCGAGGTCACCCTCGTCGCGGCGGTCACCCCGGCCGGAGAGGTGGCCGCCTACACCACGCTCGTCCTGCCCGATCCGGGGGGCTCGCGCGCCCTCCAGTACGACACGGTCGTCGTGCCCGCCCACCGGGGCCACGGCCTGGGGCGGGCGGTGAAGCAGCACATGCTGGCGGACGCGGTCCGCCGCCACCCGGCGCTGCGCCGGATCGGCACGACGGTCGCGGACGAGAACACCCCGATGCGGGCGGTCAACGAGGCCCTGGGCTACCGGCGGGAGCGCGGCGCGGGCATCTTCCAGCTGAAGCTCTGAAGCTCTGCGGCGTCTCAGGAGTGCGCGGAGGGCGCGGGCGCGGGACCCGGCGGGGGAGCCGGCGCCGGGTGCGGGGGCGCGGACGGCGACGACCAGGACGACAGCAGGCTCAGCGCGTCCCGCGAGGGGGAGCCCGGAGCCGCGTGGAAGACCACCAGCGCCTGCTCCGCGTCGTCGGGCAGCCGCAGGGTCTCGAAGGCGAGGCTCACCTCCCCCACCAGCGGGTGCCGCAGCCTCTTCACCCCGTGGGTCTTGTCCGCGGCCACCGTGTGCGCCGCCCACAGCTGCCGGAACTCCTCGTTCTTCACCGACAGCTCACCGACCAGCGCGGAGAGCCGCTCGTCCTCCGGGTGGCGGCCCGCGTACATCCGCAGGTTGCTCACCACCTCGCACGCCCGGCACTCCCAGTCCGCGTACAGCTCGGCCGTCGCGGGGTCCAGGAAGACCAGCCGCACCAGGTTCCGCTCCTGCGCGGGCAGCGCACCGAAGTCGCCGAAGACCGCCGCCGCCAGCCGGTTCCACGCGATGACGTCCTGCCGGCGCCCCACCAGGTACGCCGGGACGCCGTCCATCGCGTCCATCAGCGTCCGCAGCTCGGGCCGCACCTGCTGCGGGCGGTGCGCGCGGCTCCGCTGCGCGCGGGACCGGGACCGCGGGCGGGCCAGGTGGGCCAGGTGCGTGCACTCCGTGTCGTCCAGCCGCAGGGCGCGGGCGATCGCGTCCAGCACCTCCGCGGAGACGTTGTGGCCGTTCCCCTGCTCCAGCCGCGTGTAGTACGCGACGGACACCCCCGCCAGCTGGGCCAGCTCCTCACGGCGCAGACCGGGCACGCGGCGGTGCCGGCCGTAGTCGGGCAGGCCCACGTCCTCGGGGCGCAGCCGCGCCCGGCGGGAGCGCAGGAACTCGCCCAGTTCGGCTCGCTGATCAAGCTGGTCCATACCGCCAGTATCCGGGGCGCCGTGTGCGGGCGCGGACCCGTGCCTGACCCCGCCAAGGGTAGGTCCGGCAGTCCTGGGCAGGGCAGGGTGCTGGGTGGGCCGGGCTCCTGCGGGCAGGCTGGTAGGCGGGCCGCGGTGCAGACGCCGCCGCGGCCCGCACGACACCGCGGCCCGCACGACACCGCACCGCACACCCCGAACGCGTCCGCTAGGAGCCCCACCATGTCCGTCACCCAGGTCTCCGCCTACGCCGCCCCCGCCGCGAAGGCCCCGCTGGAGCGCACCACCGTCCCGCGCCGCCCGGTCGGCGAGCACGACGTCCTCATCGAGATCAAGTACGCCGGCATCTGCCACTCCGACATCCACCAGGCCCGGGACGGCTGGGGCGAGGGCATCTTCCCGATGGTCCCCGGCCACGAGATCGCCGGCGTCGTCATCGAGGCGGGCGCGGGCGTCACGAAGTACGCGGTCGGCGACCGGGTGGGAGTCGGCTGCTTCGTCGACTCCTGCCGCACCTGCGAGTACTGCCTGCGCGGCCAGGAGCAGTACTGCGCCAAGGGCATGACCGCCACCTACAACGCCCTCGACAAGGACGGCGAACCCACCTACGGCGGCTACTCCACGCACGTCGTGGTGGACGAGAACTACACCGTCCGCATCCCCGACGGCCTCGCCCTGGACGTCGCCGCCCCGCTGCTGTGCGCCGGCATCACCCTGTACTCCCCGCTCAAGCACTGGGAGGCGGGCCCCGGCAAGAAGGTCGCCATCGTCGGCCTCGGCGGCCTCGGCCACATGGGCGTGAAGATCGCCGCGGCGCTGGGCGCCGAGGTGACCGTGCTGTCGCAGTCCCTGCGCAAGCAGGAGGACGGCCTCAGGTTGGGCGCCTCGCACTACCACGCCACGAACGACGAGACGACCTTCGAGAAGCTGGCCGGCACCTTCGACCTGATCGTCTCGGCCGTCTCGGCACCGCTGCCGCTCGACGCCTACCTGGGGCTGCTGAAGGTCGACGGGGCCTTCGTGAACGTCGGCGCCCCGGAAGAGCCCGTGTCGCTCAACCTCTTCTCCGTCATCGGCGGCCGCAAGACCCTCGCCGGATCGTCGATCGGCGGCATCCCCGAGACGCAGGAGATGCTGGACTTCTGCGCCGAGCACGGGCTGGGCGCGGAGATCGAGCTGATCGACGCCGCCCAGGTCAACGAGGCGTACGAGCGGGTGCTGTCCAGCGACGTGCGCTACCGCTTCGTGATCGACGCCTCGACCATCTGACCGGAGGGGTCGGGGCGGCAGGCGCCGGGGCGGCACGCCGGCCGGAGCGGCCGGGCGCGGGCGGGCCGCGACCGGCCCGCCCCGGCCGCCCCGGCCCGTGCCGCTGTCACACGTTCTGCACGTCCCGTGCATGGTCCCGACCGGGCCGCCCCGGGGATGATCTCCCCACCGAGGGCCCGGGTGACGGTGCTCTGACGAGGCCCCGCGGGGAGCGGGGCGGCGGTCACTCCGCCGGGGCCACGCCGATCGGGCAGGAGACGCCCGTGCCGCCGATGCCGCAGTAGCCGCCCGGGTTCTTGTCGAGGTACTGCTGGTGGGGGGCCTCCGCCGGCCAGAAGGGGCGCTCCGACGCCGGGAGCACCGCCGTGGTGATCGGGTCGTGCCCCGAGGCGGTGAGGACCCGCTGGTAGGCGGTGCGGGAGGCCTCGGCCTCCGCCTGGTGGGCGGGGGAGTGCGTGTAGAGCGCAGAGCGGTACTGGGTGCCGACGTCGTTGCCCTGGCGGAAGCCCTGCGTGGGGTCGTGGGACTCCCAGAACAGCTTCAGCAGGGCGGCGTACGGGACGACGCGCGGGTCGAAGACCACCCGGACGACCTCCGTGTGGCCGGTCTGCCCCGAGCAGACCTCCTCGTAGGTCGGGTTCTCGGTGAAGCCGCCCTGGTAGCCGACGAGGGTGGTCCACACCCCCGGGGTCTGCCAGAACGTGCGCTCGGCGCCCCAGAAGCAGCCCATCGCGAAGTCGGCGACCTCCAGCCCCGCGGGGTACGGCCCCGAGAGCGGGTTGCCGAGGACGGTGTGGCGGTCGGGGACCCCGAAGAGCGGCTCGGCGCGGCCGGTCAGGGCCTCCTCGCGGGTGGGGAGCTCGGGAGTGCGGCGGTACGAGAACATGGATTCCCTCCTTGTGGTCCTGCACAACGGCCCGGGCCCGGCCGGAATTCCCGCCCGGGCCCCGGCGGCGGCCGGTCAGTGCGGCAGCGTCGCCGGGGAGCCGCCGTTCGCCTCGTAGCCCGCCACCGCGAGCGCCCGGTGCACGGCGTAGGAGGCCGCCGGGTCCGGCGTCGCCGACCACGGCAGCGCGCCGACGTAGCCGTCCACGTGCCGCACCTGCTCCATCGCCTCCGCCCAGCGCTCCATGTTCACCAGGAACAGCAGCAGCAGGTGCCGTACGTGCGCCAGCATCGGGTCGTCCGGCCGCGCCGTGTGCACCGCGTACAGCGCGCCCTCGACCGCCCGCGTCACGACCGCGCTCTGGTAGAAGCTCCCCACCAGGACCACGTCGGGCAGGTTCTCGTACAGGGCGAACAGCGGCAGCGCCGCCAGCAGCGATCCCCGCGGGGCGCGGGCCGCCGCCGCGTGCGAGAAGGCGTCCGCCTGCTCCCGCGAGCCGTGCCACTTCGCGCCCCAGTAGTGCAGCGCCGCGACGTGCGCGCCCATGTGCTCCGGCGCCCGGTCGATGACCTTCGCCCACAGCGCGTCGAACTCGGCCGGCGGGTAGGCCAGTCCGCGCGCGATCGCCAGCTCCGTGATGTACGGGACCGGGTCGCCCGGTGCCAGCAGCGCGGCCCTGCGGCACGCCTCCCGCGCCTCCTCCAGGATGATGCGGTGGTCGTCCGACCCGACCCCGCCCGAGTGCCGCCACGCCTGCTGCACCAGCAGCTCCGCGTGCACCTGCGCGCCGCCCGCGTCCTTCTCCGCCTCCAGCCGCCAGGCCTTCAGCCACTGCGCGCCCGCCCCGGGCTGCTGCGCCAGCTCCAGCGCCGCGGCGCCGCCGAAGGCCTGTACGCGCTGCCAGCGCCGCTCGCCCTCCCGCGGGGTGCCGGCCAGCAGCCCGGACGCGGCCTGCCAGGTCCCGCTGCGCTGCACGTTGCCGAGGGCGTCCATCAGGTCCTGGTCGGGACCGGGCACCCGGATGTCGAGCTGCTCCTGCCGGGCGAATCCGTAGTTCTCGGGGTCGGCGGCGTCGGGGCTGCCCGGTGCCACCTGGCGGATGCCACCGCGCTTGCGCCGTATGTACGGGCCGACGACGGCCACGAGCAGGCCGATCGTGAACAGGAACCACAGAATCTCCATGCCTCCAAGCGAACCAGACCGAGGGGGCCGCAGGCCAATGCGGGCGGGTGCGGGCTCCGACCGTCCCCTTCCGGACGGCCGGTGGCCGGTCCGTGCCGGGGAGCGGACCACACCCCGGGCGGGGCATAGCATCGGACCATGAGCGACGACAGCCACGAGCACCAGAGCTTCGAAACCCGTGCCATCCACGCGGGCAACACGGCGGACCCCCTGACCGGCGCGGTCGTGCCCCCGATCTACCAGGTCTCCACGTACAAGCAGGACGGTGTCGGCGGACTGCGCGGCGGCTACGAGTACAGCCGCAGCGCCAACCCGACGCGCACCGCGCTGGAGGAGAACCTCGCGGCGCTGGAGGGCGGCCGGCGCGGCCTCGCCTTCGCGTCCGGGCTCGCCGCCGAGGACTGCCTGCTCCGTACGCTGCTCTCGCCGGGCGACCACGTGGTCATCCCGAACGACGCGTACGGCGGCACCTTCCGCCTCTTCGCGAAGGTCGTCTCCCGCTGGGGCGTGGAGTGGTCGGTGGCCGACACCTCGGACCCGGCCTCGGTACGGGCGGCGCTCACCCCGAAGACCAAGGTCATCTGGGTCGAGACCCCCTCCAACCCGCTGCTCGGCATCACCGACATCGCCGTGGTCGCGGAGATCGCGCGCACGGCCGGCGCCAGGCTGGTCGTCGACAACACCTTCGCCTCGCCCTACCTCCAGCAGCCGCTGGCCCTGGGCGCGGACGTGGTCGTGCACTCGCTGACCAAGTACATGGGCGGCCACTCCGACGTGGTCGGCGGCGCCCTGGTCGCCGCCGACGCGGCGCTCGGCGAGGAGCTCGCCTACCACCAGAACGCCATGGGCGCGGTGGCCGGCCCGTTCGACGCGTGGATCGTGCTGCGCGGCATCAAGACGCTGGCCGTCCGCATGGACCGGCACGCGGAGAACGCGACGAAGGTCGTCGAGATGCTGGCCCGCCACCCGAAGGTCGCCCAGGTCCTCTACCCGGGTCTGCCGGAGCACCCGGGCCACGAGGTCGCGGCCAAGCAGATGCGGAACTTCGGCGGGATGATCTCCTTCCGGGTCGCCGGCGGCGAGGAAGAGGCCGTCGCGGTGTGCGGCCGTACCAAGATCTTCACGCTGGCCGAGTCCCTGGGCGGCGTCGAGTCCCTGATCGAGCACCCGGGCCGCATGACGCACGCGTCCGTGGCCGGTTCGGCCCTGGAGGTCCCGGCGGACCTGATCCGCCTGTCGGTGGGCATCGAGAACGCCGATGACCTCGTGGCGGACCTGGTGCAGGCGCTCGGCTAGCGGCGCCGTGTCCCTGGCGGGGGGCTTGCCGGTTGCTGCCGGCGCCCTCCGCCGGTCCCGCCGCGCGGAGGCCCCTGGTGCCCGCGCGTGCGGCGCCGCTGCCGGGGCTCCGCCCCGGAACCCGCGCCTCGAACGCCGGCGGGGCTGGATGGCCCGGTTCGGTTACCACCCCTCCAGGGGTGGGGAGATGCCGCTCGGGGGGATCGCCCAGGGGCGGGTCAGGGCCGCCCAGACCGTGAAGGCCGCCGCCGCCGCGAGGAGCAGCACCCAGCCGACGCGGGCCAGTGCCCGCCGGCGCCGCAGGAGCCGGTCGCCGCGGGCCGCCGCGCCCGCCGCCAGACCGGCCGGGACCACCGGGTAGGGGCCCTCCAGCGCCCGCCGGACCTCGGCTTCCCCGCGGTCCGGGAGACCGCTCACGCCGTCTCCCGGGCGCGCATCGCGGCCACGGCCCGGTCGCACAGCACCCGTACCCGCTCCGCCGGCAGCCCCAGCTGCGCCGCGGTGACCCCCTCCGCGACCCCCTCGTACACCCGCAGCACCAGCACCACCCGCTCCAGCGGGCTCAGCCGGGCCAGTATCCCCGCCCCGCCGTGGTGGCGCCGGCCCGCCCGGGCGAAGGCGCCGCACAGCTCCTGGCGGGTGAAGTCGTACGGGTCGTCGCCGCGCAGGCGGCGCCAGTTCGCGTACGTACGGGCCAGCGCGCCCGCCAGCAGCCGGCGGGCCGGCTCCGGCTCACCGGTCAGCAGGACCGCGACGTGGAGCAGCCGCCCCGCCGCACCTGCGACGAAGGCCTCGAACTCCTCGTAGGGGCCCACCCGGTGGCCCACCGCCCGCATGGCCACATAGTGCGGGCACCGGGCCCGCCCCGGTCAAGGGGTCGGAAGGGCCCGGCTCAGGACGCCGGGCCGGCGTCGGCCACGGCCGCCATCAGCTCCGACAGCGACAGGTTGAAGCGGGTCAGCAGCGCGGTGAAGGACTCGCGCTCGTCCTCGCTCCACCCGTCCGTCACCCGCGCCATCAGCTCCCGCCGCGAGGAGCGGACCTCCTCCAGCCGCGCCAGCCCCCGCGGGGACAGCGCGAGGACCACGGCCCGGCCGTCCTCGGGGTGCGAGGTCCGCTTGACGAGACCGCTGTCGACCAGGGGGGCGACCTGCCGGGTGACGGTGGAGGAGTCGATGCCCATGCCGCCGGCGAGCGCCTTGACGCCCATCGGGCCCTCCAGGTCGAGCCGGTTCAGCAGCAGGTACGCGGCGCGGTCCATCGAGTTGCGGGCCTGGCCGACGCCGCCCAGGCGGGTCTGCTCGGCGCGGCGGGCGAAGACCGCCACCTGGTGCTGGAGCGCGTCGAGCAGACCGCCTCCGACGGGCGCTTCGGCCGCCGTGGGCAGGTCGGAATTGGCCGGGGTGGAAGGCATGGCCGTGGGCTCTCTTCGCGTGGTCCGACAAGGATGGGGGACAGAGTACGCGGCCGTGCGGCGGCCCGTACGCCTCGTAGGAGAACTCGTGCCGCCCGCGTACGCACCCGCCCCGCACCCCTCCCGGGTGGCGCGATATCGCCGCTCCCGGTACCGCGCCCGCCGCACGACCCGCGCCGCCGCCCGCCCCGGTGCCACGTCCCCGGGCGGGCCCTCGCCGCCCCGGGACCGGGCCCCGGGACCGGCCCCGAGCAGGGCCCGAGCCGGGCCCGGCGCGGGCTGCGAGACTGGCCGCATGGACTACCGCGTGCCCCAGCCCGTCCCGCAGGTCATCCTCGACGACGTCCGGGGGGCCCAGAAGATGCTGTCCGGCGTCTCCCGGGTCACCGCGATGGAGGGCAGCCGGCACCTCTCCGCGCTCACCGGCTCCCCGGTCCACTTCAAGTGCGAGAACCTCCAGCGCACCGGGTCCTTCAAGCTGCGCGGGGCGTACGTGCGCATCGCGGGCCTGCGCCCCGAGCAGCGGGCGGCGGGCGTGGTCGCGGCCAGCGCGGGCAACCACGCCCAGGGCGTGGCCCTGGCCTCCTCCCTCCTCGGGGTCCGCTCGACGGTCTTCATGCCGGTCGGCGCGCCACTGCCGAAGGTGGCCGCGACCCAGGAGTACGGCGCCGAAGTGCGCATGCACGGCCAGGTGGTCGACGAGACCCTCACCGCCGCCCAGGACCACGCGGACCGCACGGGAGCGGTGTTCATCCACCCCTTCGACCACCGCGACATCATCGCCGGGCAGGGCACGGTGGGCCTGGAGATCCTGGAGCAGTGCCCCGAGGTGCGCACGATCCTCGTCGGGATCGGCGGCGGCGGCCTCGCCGCCGGGATCGCGGTCGCGGTGAAGGCGCTGCGGCCGGACGTCCGGATCGTCGGCGTGCAGGCGGCGGGCGCGGCCGCTTACCCGCCCTCGCTCAGGGCCGGCCACCCGGTGTCGGTCGACCACCCGGTCACCATGGCGGACGGGATCAAGGTCGGGCGCCCCGGAGACATCCCCTTCCACATCATCGCCGAGCTCCTCGACGACGTGCGCACGGTCTCCGAGGACGCGCTCTCCCGGGCCCTGCTGCTCTGCCTGGAGCGGGCCAAGCTCGTGGTGGAGCCCGCCGGGTGCAGCCCGGTCGCGGCCCTGCTGAGCGAGCCCGAACTGTACGGCGGCGGCCCGGTGGTGGCCGTCCTGTCCGGAGGCAACGTCGACCCGCTGCTGCTCCAGCGGATCCTGCGCCACGGCATGGCGGCGGCCGGCCGGTACCTGTCGCTGCGGCTGCGCGTCGCCGACCGGCCGGGGGCCCTGGCCGGGCTCCTGGGCGTCCTGACGGAGGTCGACGCGAACGTACTGGACGTCAGCCACGTACGGACCGACCCCCGGCTGGGGCTCACGGAGGTCGAGGTGGAGCTCCACATGGAGACGAAGGGGCCGGAGCACTGCGTGGAGGTCGCCCGACGGCTGCACGGCGCGGGCTACACGGTGATCGGCTAGTGCGGTGACGGGGAAGGCCCGACGGGTCGCATAACGGGGCCGGCCGGGACGTTCCGGACGCGCTCCGCGTCCCGTCCCGCCCGTCGCTGATACGCAGGTGCGGAATCGGGGCGGGTGTGTGAGACTCCCCGCCTCGTTCACATGGGTGGGAGTCTCACGTTGTACATACGCGTCAGGCCGCGGGCCGCGGCCGTCATCGCTCTGGCCGCCTCGGCCGCCCTGGCCCTGGCGGGCTGCTCGTCCGCCGGCGACCCGGCCGCCCCGGTGGCCGACCCGAAGGCCCCGGCGGCGGCCTCCGCTCCCGCGTCGTCGTCGGCGAAGTCGACCCCGAAGGCCGATACCGCGCTGCTCGCCCGGGACACCGTCGACGAGGAGGTCCGGTCGGCGCTCCGCACGGCGGGCCTCGACCCCGCCAAGGGGAAGAGCACCGCCGAGGCCAAGGGCACGAAGAACCCGAACCTGGTCGACTGGACCGCGGTCCTCCCCAGCACCCAGGCGGACTTCGCGCTGCCCCGGATCGGCGCGCAACTGGAGCACCTCGGCTGGCGGCCGCACTCGGGCGGCACGGCCACCCTCAGCTTCGAGAAGGCCGGCTGGGTCCTGCTGGTGGGCAGCGTGAAGCAGTCGACCGGCGTCCCGCTCCGCTCGACGGAGAGCCTGCTCACCGTGAACGCCACCTACCTCGGCGGCGGCTGACGGACCCCGTGCGGGTCCCCCGAATTCCCGTGCGGTACGCGATATGACGCGTTAACCTGCCCGTGTGACGGCGGGGAAAGCCGCGAGACGGCGTTGCCCGGCCGACCGGGCGGGTGGCGCAGACCGCCGCCCCGCGGCGCTGGGCTCCGCCCACGAGACACCCGATTCGCACATCCGATTCGCACTGGGAGAATCCCTATGCCAGGCGCCATCTACGCCGAAGGCCTGGTCAAGACCTTCGGTGACGTACGGGCTCTGGACGGCGTGGACCTCGATGTCCCGGAAGGCACCGTACTGGGCCTCCTCGGCCCCAACGGCGCGGGCAAGACCACGACCGTGCGCGTCCTGACCACTCTTCTGCGGCCCGACAGCGGCAAGGCCGTCGTCGCCGGGATCGACGTGCTCAAACACCCCAACGAGGTCCGGCGCGCGATCGGCCTCTCCGGTCAGTTCGCCGCCGTCGACGAGTACCTCACCGGCCGCGAGAACCTCCAGATGGTCGGCCGCCTCTACCAGATGCGGGCCAAGGCCGCGAAGGCGCGGGCCGAGGAGCTGCTGGAGCGCTTCAACCTCGCCGACGCCGCCGACCGCACCGCCAAGACCTATTCCGGCGGCATGCGCCGGCGCCTCGACCTCGCGGCGGCCCTCGTCGTCAGCCCGCCCGTGATGTTCATGGACGAGCCGACCACCGGACTCGACCCGCGCAACCGCCAGCAGCTCTGGGGCATCATCCAGGAACTGGTCGCCGGCGGCACCACCCTCCTGCTCACCACCCAGTACCTGGAGGAGGCCGACCACCTCGCGCACGACATCGCCGTGGTCGACCACGGCAAGGTCATCGCCCGCGGCACCTCCGACCAGCTCAAGGCCCGTACCGGCGGCGAGCGCGTCGAGGTCGTCGTCCACGAGCGGGAGCACATCGCCGCCGCCCGCGAGGTCCTCGCCGGCTTCGGCAAGGGCGAGACCACCGTCGAGGACCACACCCGCAAGCTGACCGTGCCGGTCTCCGGCGGCGCCAAGCTCCTCGCGGAGGTCATCCGCGAGCTCGACGGCCGGGGCATCGAGATCGACGACATCGGACTGCGCCGCCCCACCCTCGACGACGTGTTCATCTCCCTGACCGGCCACGCGACCGAGCGGGACGCCGAAGAGAACGGCCCGCCCACCGACGCGGCCCCGGACACGAAGGGCCGCAAGGCGGCGCGGAAGGAGACGGCGAAGTGACCCTCACCTCCCCGACCCCGGAACTCTCGGCACCCCGCCCGCGCGGGGGCCTCGTCCAAGGCGTCAGCGACTCCCTCGTCATCGCCAAGCGCAACCTGATCCGGATGTCCCGCATCCCCGAGATGGTCATCTTCGGACTGATCCAGCCGATCATGTTCGTCGTGCTGTTCAGCTACGTGTTCGGCGGCTCGATGATGATCGGCGGCTCGACCAGCGCCGTCGACTACCGGAACTTCCTGATGGCCGGCATCTTCGCGCAGACCGTCACCTTCGCCACGGCGGGCGCGGGCGCGGGCATCGCGGACGACATGCACAAGGGCCTCATCGACCGCTTCCGCTCGCTGCCGATGGCCCGCGGCGCGGTCCTCACCGGCCGCACGCTCGCCGACCTCGTACAGACCGCGCTGACCCTGGTCGTCCTCGCGATCGTGGCGCTCCTCGTCGGCTGGCGCATCCACGAGGGCATCCCCAAGGCCCTCGCCGGCTTCGCCCTGCTCCTCCTGCTCGGGTACGCCTTCTCCTGGATCGGCGCCCTGATCGGCCTGTCGGTGCGGACCCCGGAGGCAGCCACCTCGGGCGGCCTGATCTGGCTGTTCCCCGTCACCTTCATCTCCAACGCCTTCGTGCCCACCGAGAACATGGCGAGCTGGCTCCAGCCCATCGCCGAGTGGAACCCGTTCAGCGCCACGGTGCAGGCCTGCCGCGAACTCTTCGGCAACCCAGGCGTCTCGACGTCCGACGCCTGGCCGATGGTCCACCCGGTCTGGGCCTCGCTGATCTGGTCGGTGCTGATCGTCGTGGTCTTCCGGACCCTCGCGGTCCGCAAGTACCGCTCGGCGACGGCGTAGCCCCCGGGACGCAGGACCCCGTACGCAGGACCCCGTACGCACCGACGCCCGGCCGGAAGAATCCGGCCGGGCGTCGGCGTACCGCGGGAAGGAGGGGGTGATCAGCCCGTGAACGGCTTGACGTCCAGGATCTTGACCGAGGCCTTCTTGCCGTTCGGCAGCTCGTACTCGGCGTCGTCGCCGATCGTCTTGCCCATCACGCCGGTGCCCAGCGGGGACTGCGGGGAGTACGTCTCGAAGTCCGAGGACGCGTACTCGCGCGAGGCCAGCAGGAACTCCATCGTGTCGTCCTCGTCACCATCGAAGGCGATCTTGACGAGCGTTCCGGGGGCGACCACGCCGTCCGAGGCGGGCGCCGTGCCGACCTTGGCGTTCTCCAGGAGCTGCGTGAGCTGGCGCACTCGGAGCTCCTGCTTGCCCTGCTCCTCCTTGGCCGCGTGGTAACCGCCGTTCTCGCGCAGGTCGCCCTCCTCGCGGGCGGCGGCGATCTTCGTCGCGATCTCCGTGCGGGCGGGACCAGAGAGGTAGTCCAGCTCCGCCTTCAGCTGGTCGTACGCCGCCTGGGTCAGCCAGGTGACGCTCTCGCTCGTCTGGGTCACGGGGTGCTCCTCGTCGGTACAGGGGACTACTGGCCGCCAGCGGCGGACGAAACCACGAGCCTAACAATTCGGGAAGAAAAGGGGGAGGACCCCAGGGGCTCATTGCCCGTGGGCGGCGTCCCAAACACCGCTGGTCCCGACGTGCGCGGGCGCGGCTCCCGCGCCTCCCCTCCCCGGGCGCGGCGGCCTCAGCCCGCGGGGGTCCCGGCCGCTTCCTGGCAGCCCACCAGCTCGACCATCGTGGCGCGACCGGTGGTCCTCAGCGAGACCACCTCGTCCACGCGCCCCTCCCGCTGGGCGAAGGTGTAGTCCGCCCGGCCCACCTCGCCGTGCCCCTCGTCCTGGGAGCTCAGGGTGCAGACCCCGGTGACCGAGGCGTCCTTGCGCACCTCCAGGTGCACCTTCACCTCGGTGTCCGAGACGATCTGGAACTTGATCACCTCGGCGCTGACGCTCTGGCCGGCGACGTAGTCCCAGCCGATCCAGCCGACCAGGCCCAGCAGGGCCGCGCCCAGCACCGACCCGATGATCCTGAGCTTCCGGTCGGCACGCTCGTCCGCCGACCGGCCGTACCGGCCCTCGGGCAGCCCTTCGCGCACCGTGCTCATCGATCGTTCCTTCCAGGAGGGCGGGGCCCGGCCCGTGCGGGCCCACCCCAGGAATTTTCCGTCCCCCGATTCGGTCACTATAGAAGCCGCCCATCCTGACGAATCACAGAGGATCCTGTCTTGACCGAGCAGCTTCGACTGATGGCCGTCCACGCCCACCCCGACGACGAGTCGAGCAAGGGCGCGGCCACCATGGCCAAGTACGTATCCGAGGGAATGCCCGTGCTGGTCGTGACCTGCACCGGTGGCGAGCGCGGCTCGGTCCTGAACCCCAAGCTCCAGGGCGACACGTACATCGAGGAGAACATCCACGCCGTCCGCGCCAAGGAGATGGACGAGGCGCGCGAGATCCTCGGCATCGAGCAGGAGTGGCTCGGCTACGTCGACTCCGGGCTCCCCGAGGGCGACCCGCTGCCCCCGCTCCCCGAGGGCTGCTTCGCGCTCGCGGACGTGGACGAGGCCGCCGGGCGCCTGGTGAGGAAGATCCGGGCCTTCAGGCCGCAGGTCATCACCACCTACGACGAGAACGGCGGCTACCCGCACCCCGACCACATCATGACCCACAAGATCTCGATGGTGGCCTTCGACGGCGCGGGCGACACCGAGAAGTACCCGGAGGCGGAGTTCGGCCCGGCCTACCAGCCGCAGAAGCTCTACTACAACCAGGGCTTCAACAAGCCCCGCACCGTCGCCCTGCACGAGGCCCTCCTCGCGCGCGGCATGGAGTCCCCCTACGGCGAGTGGCTGGAGCGGTGGAAGGAGTTCGAGCGCACGGAGCGGACCCTGACCACCCACGTCCCCTGCGGCGACTTCTTCGAGATCCGCGACAAGGCGCTCCTCGCGCACGCCACGCAGATCGACCCCGACGGCGGCTGGTTCCGCGTCCCGATGGACGTCCAGCGCGAGGTCTGGCCGACGGAGGAGTACGAGCTGGCGAAGTCGCTCGTGGACACATCCCTCCCCGAGTCCGACCTCTTCGCGGGCATCCGGGAGAATGCGTTGCTATGAGCGCTACGCAGGCAGCACTGACCCAGCTCCTCCCGCTGGCCGGGGACACCTTCGACAAGAACAAGGTGACCCCCGGAATCCTCGGGTTCATCGTGTTCGCGGTCCTCGCCCTGGCGGTGTGGGGCCTGATGAAGTCGATGAGCCGGCACATGGGCCGGGTGGACTTCCAGGAGGCCCCCGAGCCGGCCGCGGCGACCCCCGCCGCCCCGGAGCGCACCACCTGAGACCGGCCCCGACGTGAGCGCCGCCCCCGGACGCACACCGGCGGGGCGGCGGCTGCGGCGCGGGCGCGGGCGCGGGCGGGGGCGCTGCCCGCCCGGCTCCCGACCACGGCGGGGCACGCCGGCGGGACGGTCGGGACGGCCGGGACCCCGCCCGCATAGCCCCCGGCGGCCGCGGGTCACACCGGCGGGGCGACCGGGACGCCCATGACCTCCCGCGAGTGCAGGTTCGGGACCAGGCCCAGCCGCCACGCCTGCCAGCCCTCCGCGGGGTCCGCGCCGCGGCCCAGCACGACCCCGTACGCCTCCAGGCAGTCCGCGAGCCGCCCGTCGCGCGCCGGGTGGGGCGCCGCCGCCAGCCGTTCCAGCTCGGCCCGCGCCTCCCCGGGAGCGCCCGGGACCGCGTACGGCAGCAGCGTGCACCGCAGGAACCGGGCCCAGTCCTCCCCGCGCCGGTCCCCGTACGAGACGAACAGCCGCACCGCCTCCTCGCACAGCCCCAGCGCCTGCGAGACCCGGGCGTTGCCCGCGTCCACCACCGCCAGCTCCACGCAGGTCCACGCCTCCCCGTGGGCGAGCCCGATGCGCCGGAAGTCGGCCCGCGCGTCCACCAGCAGCTGACGGGCGAAGCCGGAGTTCTTCAGGTTCCCCGTCCGGGCCGCCCGCTGGTCGCGCGTCACCCGCCCCGAGTGGTGGCGGGCGTGCGCCAGCCCGTACACGTCACGCATCCGCGAGAACATCGTCCGGGCCCGCTCCAGCTCCCGCACCGCCCGGTCCTGCTGAGCGCCCTCCTCCAGCGCCTGCCCCAGGTAGTACAGCGTCCACGCCTCACCGCGGGCGTCCTCCGCGTCGCGGTGCCGGCCCAGGGCCTCCTGCAGCCGCTCCACCGCCGGCCCCGGATCGCCGTCGACCACCCGGGCCCGGCCCAGCTGTGTCAGCGCCCAGGCCTCGCCGCGGTCGTCGCGCGTGCGTCCGTACAGGTCCAGGGCCCGGCGCAGCTCCGTCTCGGCCCGCGGCACGTCGCCGAGCCGCAGGTACACCTGTCCCAGCTGGAAGTGCGCCCACGCCTCGCCGTGCACGCTCTCGCTCTCCCGGTGCAGCTCCAGCGACCGCTCCAGCAGGGACATCGCCTCGCCCAGGTGGGCCAGGTCCCGCTCGACGGCCGCCAGTGCGTGCAGGGCCCAGGCCCGGTCGCCCGCCAGCTCGGCCGGCTCCTGGAGGGCGAGGGCCTCGCGGATGCGCGCCGCCGCCTCCGGCAGGTTCCCCTGGTGGTGCAGGGTGATGCCGAGCGAGACCAGTGCCATCGCCGCCCCCGCCTCCTGGTGCGCCTCCATGTACTGGTCCACGACCGAGGTCAGCGTGGTCCGGGCCTTGTCCAGCTCGCCGAGCTGGCGTGCCGCGATACCGGTGCGCCACTGCACCGACCGCACCAGCCGCCCCGGCTGGCCGCCCGCGTCACCGGGGGCCCCGGGACGGCCCGCCGCCACCGCCCGGGACAGTTCGTCGATCTCCCCGAGCCGGTAGAGGTCCCCGCGCAGCAGACAGAAGTCGCACAGGGCGCCCAACAGGTCCAGTACCGCCTGCTGGTCCACCCCCTCGGCGTGCCGCAGTGCCGCGGTGATCACGCTCGACTCGTCGTCCAGCCAGCGCAGCGCCGCGTCCAGCGAGGTGAAGCCGTGCCCGCCGAAGTGGTTCGCCCGCGTCGACATCTTGCCGTCGACCATCCGGATCACGGAGTCGGCGAGCTGCGCGTAGGTGCGGATCAGCCGCTCGTGGGCCGCCGAGGCGCGCGCCCGCTCCTCCTCGGTCGTCGGCCGGGCCGCCGCGTACGCCCGCACCGCGTCGTGCATCCGGAACCGCTGCCCGCGCACCCGCTCGACCAAGCCGGCCTCACACAGCTCCTCCAGGGTGTGCAGGGCGGCCCGCTCCGGTACGTCGGCCAGCGCGGCCGCCGCGGCGCCCCCGAGCGAGGCCCGCCCGGCCAGCGGCAACAGCCGCAGCAGCGTGCGTGCGGGCTCGGCCAGCCCGGCGTCGGCGGCCCGCAGGGCCCGCTCCACCGGATGCCCGGCGTCCGGCGTGCCGGAATCCCCCTCGGCCGGGACCCGGCCGACCCGGGCCAGCGGGGCCAGCACGCGCAGGGCGAGCGGCAACCCGCCACCCAGCCGCACCGCGGCGCCGGCCGCGACGGGGTCGACACCGCCCGCGGCGACGGCTCCACCGCCGGCCGCGGCGGTGGGACGGTCACCGTCCGCGGCGCTGCGGTCGTCACGGGGGCCGTCTCCGGCGCCGCCCCCGATACCGACGGCGCTGCCGCCCGCCGTCGCGGCCCCCGCCCGCCCGGGCCCTGCGGTTCCGGCGTGCCCGGACCCCATGGGCCCGGCGGACCTGGCGGCCCCGGACCCCGCAGACCCGGCTGCGGACGCCGCCGGCCCGGCCCCCCGGGAGTCAGCGGCCCCGGACCTCGGGGACGCTGTGGACCTGGCGGGCCCGGACAGCGCGGATGCCGCGGACCCGGCGGACCCGGACTCGGCGGACCCGGCGGGCCCGGACCCCCGGGAGTCGGCGGGCCCGGGGCCCGCCGGCGCCGGGGGCGCGGCGGGTCCGGGCCGGGCGGGCCCCGGGGGGCCGGGGGGTTCGGCGGGTGCCGGTCGGCCGGCTGCCTGGGCCGTTTCCGGCCCCCGCGCCGACCCCGCGGCGGCGCGGACCAGCTCCGCGGCCTCCGCCTCCGCCAGGCGTTCCACCGGGAGCTGGTGCACCCGCGCCGCCGGCTCCCCCGGGAGCGCCAGCGGCTCCCGCGCCGTCACCAGCACCAGACTCTCCGACCGCTCCGGCACCAGCAGCCGCACCTGCTCCGCGTCCACCGCGTCGTCGAGCACGACCGTCACCGGGAGCCCCTGGAGGTGCTGGTGGTACAGCTCGGCGAGCCGCCGCACCTGCTGCTCCGCAGAGGCGCCCTCACGGAACAACAGCTGCTCGCGCGGCGCCCCCAGCCGGTTCAGCAGGTGCAGCAGCGCCTCCCGCGTCGACAGCGGGGCCCCCGCGCCCCCGCCGCGCAGGTCCACCACGCACGCCCCCCGGAACTGGTCCCGCAGCGCGTGCGCCGCCCGCAGGGCCAGCGTCGTGCGCCCCACGCCCGGCTCGCCGTGCAGGACCACTACCACCGGCCGGGTCTCCGTGCCGGCCCGCGCCGCCCGCACCCACTGCGCGATGCGCGCCAGCTCCGCCCGCCGGCCCACGAACGGCCCCGCCGGCTCCGGCAACTGCCCGAACGACTGCTCCAACACGCTGCGCCGCCGGGCCTCCGCGCTGCGATCCGACCCGCGCAGCGGTACCGGGGGCCGAAGCACCGGCGGCCGGGGCGCCCCGGCCGCCGCCGCGACCGTGCGCTGCTGCTCCAGGAAGGGCCGTATCCCGCGGACCTCCAGCGCCGAGAGCCACTGCAACCGCAGCTGTTCGGCCCCGCCGGGCCGGCCGAACTCCCCGGCCCTGCGGTTCGCGGCCGGCAGGTGCAGCGCCGTCACCTTCGCCACGGTGGCCGCCGCCCCGGCGACGCCCGCGACCGCCCCCGCGGTCAGCGCCGTACCGGCCGCGACGCCGAGCGCCAGGTCCGTGCCGAACGCGGCCGCGGCCGCGACCGCCGTCACCAGCAGCGCCGTCGACGCGTTGGACCGCCGGAAGGCCTCGCGCAGCGACTCGTCGCCGGCCGCCGCCTCGTCGAGGGCCCGGACGTACGCCTCGTACTCCCGCGCCGCGCTCGCTGCGAGCGCGTCCAGCGCCTCCCTGCCGCGCGCCAGCAGCGCCGCCCGGTCGACCGCCGTGCCCCCGGCCCCCGGGAGCCGCCGGGCCTCCTCGTCCACGGCCCGCCCCAACAGCCGCTCAGCCTCACCGCGATGGCTGTCCCGCATCGGCATCCCCCTCAGAGAGCTCCGGTCGAGTCGATTCCCCAGTGTCGTGCGTGCGGAACGCCGACCGGGGAGATCTGAGCGAGATCAGAGGTAAACCGCGCCGTCGGCAACGCATGTGACGGAACGTCGGATGGCAACGACCCCTACGCTGGGCCCATGAGCCGACGGCGGGGGACCTGGGTGCGGGGCGCGGCGCTGCTCGTGGCGGCGGCCGCCGGATGCACCGCCCAGGACCCGCAGCCGCAGTCGCAGCCGGAGCCGGCGGCCACGGCCGGCTTCATGATGCGCTACGAGGAGCCGGCCACCGCCTCCGACCGCGCGGGACGCGACGTCCTGCGGGACGGCGGGACCGCCGAACGGGCCCTCGCCGAGCTCAACGCCCTCCTCGACCTGCCCCACCCGGTCGCCGTCGTCGCCCGCTCCTGCGGCGGTGAGGGCACCGGCTACGACCCGGCAACCCACCGCATCGAGCTCTGTTACGACGACCTGGCCGAGGAGCGCGAACCCTTCGCGCGCGTCGGCGACCCGCGGCCGGACGAACGGCTCGCCGAGGTCGTCCGCGAGACCGTCCACCACGAGGCGGGCCACGCCGTCCTGGACGCGCTGCGCCTCCCGGCGGAAGGGGACCGCGCCGAGGAGGACGCCGCCGACGGCTTCGCCCGGCTGATGCTGCTGCGCGGCGGCCCGGAGGGCGAGGCGGCCCTCCTGACCGCCGCCCGCTCCTACGACCTCGCGGCCGCCGCCGACCCCGTCCCCGACCCGGAGGACGAACACGCCCCGCCGGCCGACCGGGCCGAAGCCCACCGCTGCGCGGTCCTCGGCGAAGCCCCGGACCGCCACCAGGACCTCGCCACCCCGGCCCGCGCCCACTGCCCGGCGACCTGGTCCCGCACCCGCACCGCCTGGACCCGCAACCTGACCCCCCTGCTGCGCCCCTGACCGGGCGCCGAGGCGGAGCCGTCCGGTGCCCTCACGCCTCTCTGACGATCACGCGGCTCCCGCAGAGCTTCAACCAGTCGTCACGGTCGGAGGCCAGGACGACGGGGGCCGGGGCGCGGAGCGCGAGTGCCGCGACGAGCGCGTCGATCGCGTACTTGTGTCCGTCAAGTCCGCCCGCGTCCCGAAGGAGCGCTACCGCAGTCAGGGAGTCCTCCTGGCTGACCGGTTCCACGCGCAGCCGGGAGAGGACCCAGTTCAACCGTGCCAAATCGGTCTTCCCCTGCGCCGCTTCGACGATGGTCAGCACGGAAACGAGGACGGGGACACCGACTCGCCGGGACGCCTCGATGCGAGCCGCCATCCTTCGATCGTCGCGCAGGAGCAGGGAGAGCGCCTCGGAGTCGAGCACCAGGGAGCGGGCGAGGTGCTCCTTCGGCTCTTTCACGCGGCGCCACGCTCGGCGTCCACGGAGTGCCCTTCTCCGAACAGCTCGCGACGAGCGGTTTCGATCTCCTGCTCAGTGAGTGCGCCGTGCTCCTCTTCGTGCGATGCCACGATTTCGGCGAGCCCGTCCATCGCGAGCTGGTGTCTGACGGCCTCGGTGATGTAGCCGGACAGCCCACGGCGACCGGTCCGTGAGCGGAGCTCACTGATGAGCTCGGCCGGCATGGAGACGGAGATGTTCTCGGTGGTTCCAGCTCGGGGCGCCTTCATACGCACAACTGTAAGACATCGACTATTACAGCGCGCGGGAATCCGCTCCTCACGCCGCTGTGGCGCATGGGCAGGGCGATGGCAGGTGCGGCAGGATGGGCTCATGTCGAACCGCCTCGCGAACGAGACCTCGCCGTACCTCCTCCAGCACGCCGGCAACCCCGTCGACTGGTGGCCCTGGTCCCCGGAGGCCTTCGCCGAGGCGCGGGAGCGGGGCGTGCCGGTGGTGCTCAGCGTCGGGTATGCCAGCTGCCACTGGTGTCACGTGATGGCGCACGAGTCCTTCGAGGACGAGCTGACCGCCGCCTACATGAACGAGCACTTCGTCAACGTCAAGGTCGACCGGGAAGAGCGCCCCGACATCGACGCCGTCTACATGGAGGCGGTCCAGGCCGCCACCGGCCACGGCGGCTGGCCGATGACCGTCTTCCTGAACGCCGATGCCGAACCGTTCTACTTCGGGACCTACTTCCCGCCCGAGCCGCGGCACGGCATGCCCTCCTTCACACAGGTCCTGGAAGGGGTGCGGGCCGCCTGGGTGGGGCGGCCCGAGGAGGTCGCCGAGGTCGCGCGGCGGATCGTACGGGACCTGTCCGAGCGGCAGTTGGACTACGGGAAGGCCACCACGCCCGGGGCCGAGGAGCTGGCCCAGGCCCTGCTCGGGCTGACGCGGGAGTACGACGCGGTGCGCGGCGGATTCGGCGGGGCGCCGAAGTTCCCGCCGTCCATGGTGCTGGAGTTCCTGCTGCGCCACCACGCCCGCACCGGCTCCGAGGGCGCGCTCCAGATGGCCGCCGACACGTGCGAGGCCATGGCCCGGGGCGGCCTCTACGACCAGCTCGGCGGCGGGTTCGCCCGGTACTCCGTGGACCGGGAGTGGGTCGTCCCGCACTTCGAGAAGATGCTGTATGACAACGCCCTGCTGTGCCGGGTGTACGCCCACCTGTGGCGGGCCACCGGCTCGGAGCTCGCGCGCCGGGTCGCCCTGGAGACCGCCGACTTCATGGTCCGGGAGCTGCGCACGGAGCACGGCGGTTTCGCTTCCGCGCTCGACGCCGACAGCGAGGACCCGGAGACCGGGAAGCACGTGGAGGGGGCCTACTACGCCTGGACCCCCGCCCAGTTGCGGGAGGTGCTGGGGCAGGAGGACGGGGACCTGGCCGTCGCGTACTTCGGGGTGACGCAGGAGGGGACCTTCGAGCACGGCGCGTCCGTGCTCCAGCTGCCCCCGGAGGGCCCGGCGGCGGACGCGGCCCGGATCGCCTCCATCCGGGAGCGGCTGCTGGCCGCGCGGTCGCGGCGGCCCGCGCCCGGGCGGGACGACAAGGTCGTGGCCGCCTGGAACGGGCTGGCCGTCGCGGCGCTCGCGGAGTGCGGTGCGTACTTCGACCGGCCGGACCTCGTCGAGCGTGCGACGGAGGCCGCCGACCTGCTGGTGCGCGTGCACATGGACGGGCGGGCCCGGCTGGCGCGGACCAGCAAGGACGGACGCGTCGGGGTCAACGCGGGGGTCCTGGAGGACTACGGCGACGTGGCGGAGGGCTTCCTGGCCCTGGCGTCCGTGACGGGCGAGGGGGTCTGGCTGGAGTTCGCCGGCTTCCTCGTCGACCTGGTCCTGGACCGGTTCACGGCGCAGGACGGTTCGCTGTACGACACGGCGCACGACGCGGAACCGCTGATCAGGCGGCCGCAGGACCCCACCGACACGGCGACGCCGTCGGGCTGGACGGCTGCGGCCGGAGCGCTCCTGTCGTACGCCGCGCACACCGGGTCGCAGGCCCACCGGACGGCGGCCGAGCGGGCGCTCGGGGTGGTGCAGGCGCTCGGCCCGCGCGCCCCGCGGTTCATCGGGCACGGGTTGGCGGTGGCCGAGGCGCTGCTGGACGGGCCGCGCGAGGTGGCGGTGGTCGGCCGTCCCGAGGACCCGGCGCGGGCCGGGCTGCACCGGGTCGCGCTGCTGGGTACGGCTCCGGGGGCGGTGGTGGCGACGGGCGTGCCGCGGGCGGCGGACGGCAGCGGCGGGGAGTTCCCGCTGCTGGCCGAGCGCACGCTGGTCGACGGCCGGCCCACGGCGTACGTCTGCCGGCACTTCGTCTGCGACCGGCCGACGACGGACCCGGGCGAGCTGGCGGAGCAGGTGGGGACGACACGCCCCTGAGCCGGCCCCGGGCCGGCGCCGCGCCCGCCCCGGGCTGGCCCCGCGCCCGCCCCCGCGCCCCGCCCCGCCCCGGGCCCGCCGTTCAGTGGGAGTAGGCGGCCATCGAGATGCCGACGTAGTGCGCCACGAAGGCCGCCAGCGTCAGGGAGTGGAAGACCTCGTGGAAGCCGAAGAAGCGGGGGGAGGGGTTGGGCCGCTTCATCCCGTAGATGACCCCTCCCGCGCTGTAGAGCAGCCCGCCGACGATCACCAGGACGAGGACCGCGATGCCGCCGGTGCGCATGAAGTCGGGGAGGAAGAAGACGGCCGCCCAGCCCATGGCGATGTAGCAGGGGGTGTAGAGCCAGCGCGGGGCGCCCACCCAGAAGACCCGGAAGGCGATGCCGGCGCCGGCCGCGATCCACACCGACCAGAGCAGGGTCCGCCCGGTGGACGGCGGGAGCAGCAGGACGGTGAGCGGGGTGTAGGTGCCCGCGATGATCAGGAAGATGTTGGCGTGGTCGAGCCGCCGCAGGACGGCTTCGCCGCGCGGCCCCCACGTCCCGCGGTGGTAGACCGCGCTGACGCCGAAGAGCATGCAGGCGGTCAGGATGTAGACGCCGCAGGCCACGCGCGCCTCGGTCGTATCGGTGAAGGCCATGAGGACGAGGCCCGCGACGAGCACGGCGGGGAACATTCCCAAGTGGAGCCAGCCGCGCAGCAGCGGCTTGTGCTCCAGGGCCGATTCGACGGCTTCCACGGCCTCGACGACCGGGTGGGCCGGATCGGCCGGGACGGCCTCGGAGGCCGGTGGGGCTGCGGCATCAGAAGTCATGGCCACATGCTACCTACGGGTCCGTAGGTTTCCGTTGGTCCTCTTTACGGAAGATTGACGGACGTGGCGATGCTCACGTGAGAGGCCCTCTGGACATATGCGCACATGCACCGGATGATCAGATGAGTGCGGTCGGCACCGGATGAGCGGAGCGCGAAGCGTCCGGGTCGCAGCCCCCACGGGGCAAACACCAAACAAACCCCTCAACAAGGAGCAATCGTGGCGCGCGACAACGCGGCTCCCACCAGTTCGACCATCCCCACCAGGCACTCAGGGCTGATCTCCTGGGTGGACGAGATCGCTGCCCTCACCCAGCCGGACCGCGTCGTCTGGTGCGACGGCTCCGAGGCCGAGTACGAGCGCCTGTGCGAGGAGCTCGTCGCCAAGGGCACGTTCACGAAGCTCGACGACACCAAGCGCCCCAACTCGTACTACGCCGCTTCCGACCCCTCCGACGTCGCGCGCGTCGAGGACCGGACCTTCATCTGCTCCGAGAAGGAGGAGGACGCGGGCCCCACGAACCACTGGAAGGCCCCGGCCGAGATGAAGGAGCTCTTCATCGGCGCAGAGGGCGGGCAGGGGATATTCCGCGGTTCCATGAAGGGCCGGACGCTCTACGTCGTCCCCTTCTGCATGGGTCCCCTCGGCTCCGAGCTCTCCGCGATCGGCGTCGAGATCACCGACTCCGCCTACGTCGCGGTCGCCATGCGCACCATGACCCGCATGGGCCAGGCCGTGCTGGACGAGCTCGGCACCGACGGCTTCTTCGTCAAGGCCGTCCACACCCTCGGCGCCCCGCTCGCCGAGGGCGAGGCCGACGTCGCCTGGCCGTGCAACACCACCAAGTACATCTCGCACTTCCCGGAGACCCGCGAGATCTGGTCCTACGGCTCCGGCTACGGCGGCAACGCCCTGCTCGGCAAGAAGTGCTACGCCCTGCGCATCGCGTCCGTGATGGCCCGCGACGAGGGCTGGCTCGCCGAGCACATGCTGATCCTCAAGCTGACCCCGCCGCAGGGTGAGGCCAAGTACATCGCCGCCGCCTTCCCCTCCGCCTGCGGCAAGACGAACCTCGCCATGCTGGAGCCCACGATCCCCGGCTGGACCGTCGAGACCGTCGGCGACGACATCGCCTGGATGCGCTTCGGCGAGGACGGCCGCCTGTACGCGATCAACCCGGAGGCCGGCTTCTTCGGCGTCGCCCCCGGCACCGGCGAGCACACCAACGCCAACGCCATGAAGACCATGTACGCCAACACCGTCTTCACCAACGTCGCGCTCACCGACGACGGCGACGTGTGGTGGGAGGGCATGACCGAGACGTCGCCCGCCCACCTGACGGACTGGAAGGGCAACGACTGGACCCCGGACTCCCCGACCCCGGCGGCCCACCCCAACGCCCGCTTCGCCGTCCCGGCCTCC
This sequence comes from Streptomyces sp. NPDC058674, assembly GCF_042716505.1. Lineage (NCBI taxonomy): Bacteria > Bacillati > Actinomycetota > Actinomycetes > Kitasatosporales > Streptomycetaceae > Streptomyces > Streptomyces sp. NPDC058674. The sequence goes on along the minus strand of NZ_JBHXSC010000024.1, from coordinate 48,160 downwards.
CAGTGCCCGACGATCGCCCCCGAGTGGGAGGACCCCAAGGGCGTCCCGATCTCCGCGATCCTCTTCGGCGGCCGCCGCGCCTCCGCCGTCCCGCTGGTCACCGAGTCCTTCGACTGGAACCACGGCGTCTTCATCGGCTCGAACATCGCCTCCGAGAAGACCGCCGCCGCCGAGGGCAAGGTCGGCGAGCTGCGCCGCGACCCGTTCGCCATGCTGCCGTTCTGCGGCTACAACATGGGCGACTACATGGGCCACTGGGTCGACGTGGCCAAGGACAAGGACCAGTCCAAGCTCCCGAAGATCTACTACGTGAACTGGTTCCGCAAGGACGACGCGGGCAAGTTCGTGTGGCCCGGCTTCGGTGAGAACAGCCGTGTCCTGAAGTGGATCGTCGGGCGCCTCGACGGCACCGCCGAGGGCGTCGAGACCCCCATCGGCGTCCTGCCGACCGTGGACTCCCTCGACACCGACGGCCTGGACCTGCCGACCGCCGACCTGGAGTTCCTCCTCACGGTCGACAAGGAGATCTGGCGCGACGAGGCCGCGCTCGTCCCCGAGCACCTGAACACCTACGGCGACCACACTCCCAAGGAGCTGTGGGACCAGTACCACGCGCTCGTCGAGCGCCTGGGCTGACCGCCCGCCCCGGCACCGGGGCCATGGATGTGGGAACCCCCGACCAAGCGGTTCCCGCCGCAGCACCCGGCCCGTCAGGAGCGACCCCGGTCCTCCAGATAGACCGTGTGCGTCTGCTGACGGCGGGCCTCCACCTCGTGGAGGCCCGCCGTTACGCGTTCCGCCTCGTCGTACAGCGCCGACAGCTGGCGCTCCAGGTGCCGCTCGGGCGACTCCCCGCCCGGCGACAGCCGCGTCCACCAGCGCGTCCGGTGGTAGGTGTCCACGCACTCCGGCAGGTCCGTGCGGACCGCCCGCGACAGCACGTGCACCGACTCCGGCTCGACGGCCAGCACGTCGGCCGCCCACCCGGGATGCAGCAGTGCCGCGTACAGCTCCAACAGCCCGGTGAGCCGGCCCCCGGCCGCCGGGGGGAGCTCCACCTCCGCCAGGTACGCCCGCAGCCGCCCGAAGTCCTCCCGTACGACGCCCAGCTGCTCGGCCGGATCGGGCACGGACGGCGGGGCGATGCGCTCCGGCGGGGCGATCAGCGCGCCCGCCCCGTACAGCCCGGCGACCACCAGCGGCCAGTACGGGCCGGCCGCCCCGGTGAGGGCGAGGCCCACCCCCGCCACCCCGCCGGCCGAACCCGCCAGGTTCTTCGCGGACTCCAGGTACCGCAGCGCCCTACTGGTAGCCACGGATCTCCTCGAAGGCGCCGTTCAGCGAATCCTTCCCGTCGGTGGCGTCGAAGAGCCGCCCGCCGGTCAGTTCCGTGATGTGGGTGAGCTCCTTGCGGTCCGAGTCGCCGAACAGCACCGCGAAGACAGGGGTGCGCCTCTGCTCCTCGGACAGCGTGCCGTAGAAGGCGTCGAAGTCCTGCGCACGGTCGCCGCTGCGCCCGTCCGTCATCAGCACGATCGAGGTGAACGCGTCCGAACCGCCCTGCCCCAGGTGCCGGTACGCGGCCTTGAGGCTGGCGTACACCGCGGTGCCCCCCGCCGGCTCCAGCCCCTGCACGTCACCGCGGATCGCGTCCAGGGCCGCGCCCGGATCACCCGGCTCGACGACGTGCGTCAGCACCTCCTTCACCTTGTCCCCGAAGGGCAGCAGCGTCACCTCCTCACGGTCGCGGAACCGCTGTCCGGTCCCCGAACTCCCGGTGCCCGTCAGCTCCGTGAGCGCCGCCTTGAGCCGCCCGATGCGGTCCTCCTCGCCCATCGAGCCCGAGGTGTCCAGCACGTAGACGGTCCGCGAGGGCCGCCGCAGCTCGTTCTCGTAGCTCGCCAGCAGCCCGTCGGCGACCGACCGCGAACCGGGGAAGGGCAGCTCGCGGCGCACCTGCGCGTCGAGGCCGGCCGCCGGCGCCACCCCGGGTGCCACCGGCCGCCGGAAGGTCTGCTCCGTGATCGCCCGCTGCGCCTCGGTACCGCGCAGCCACTCCGTCAGCGCCCGCCCCGACTCGCGCGCCCCGGGCGGGGCGGACGTCAGCAGCGTCAGCGGATAGCGGGCGGTGACCACGCCGTCGCGCGGGCGGACCACCGTCAGGCCGGCCTTCGCGTCCCGGTTCGCGGACAGCAGCACCGACTCGTAGTTGACCAGCGCGTCCACGTCCCCGCGCCTCGCGTACGCCGAGGCGAGCCAGCCCGAGGAGCCCGAGGTGAGCTTCTGCCCGGCGAAGAACTCCTTCAGCCGCGGCGCGGCCGCCCCCACGTCCGCGTCCGTCAGCGCGGCCTGCGCCCCCGACAGGGCCGAGGCCACCGAGACCAGCGCGGAGAAACCGGAGTTGGAGCGCACCGGATCGGTCATCCCGTACGTCAGCCGCCCCGCGGCCACCGCCTCGTGGACCGCCGACCAGGTGACCTCCTCGGGCTTCCAGCCGAGCCGGGCCAGCGCCTGCGGCTTCACGCCGACGGCGACGGGGGAGGACATCACCGGGGTCTCGTTGGCGAGCTTCCCGGCGGCCTCCGGGCGCAGCCGCAGGTAGTCGTTGGAGGAGAGCCAGACCGCGTCGTACGCGCCGTCCGCCTTCCCGGAGGCGACCTGCTCGGCGGCGTCGAGGGTGCCGGACCACGTCAGCTTCACCTTGACCCCCGTGGCCTTCTCCGCCCGGTCGAGCACCGGCTGCATGTCGGCCAGCTCGCTGGAGGCCAGGACGCGCAGCGTCCCCTCTCGGTACGGGGCCCCGCCCTGCTCCCGCGCCGACCTGTCCTGCTCCGCGGACCCTCCGGTGGAACACCCGGTCGCGGCCCCGAGCAGCGCGAGCGCGAGGACCACCGCGGTCCCGGCCCGCCGGGCCGCCCGCGGCCGGGCGGATCCCGTGGCGGCCGGCCTCACCGGGCACCGCCGTCGAGCGCGCCCGCGGAGCGGGTGCGGGCCAGGTGGGCGGAGGCGTTCTGCAACTCGCCCGTCAGGGACTCCACGGTGGCGGCCATGTTCTCGGCGGCCCGCACCTTGAACGTGTCGATCGCGTCGAGCGTCCGGTAGATCTGCGCGAAGGCGGTGCGCAGCGTCTCCGCGCCCACCGCCGGGTCCGCGGCGATCCGCTGGATCTCGCCGCTCTGCGTGGACAGCATCTCGGCATTGCCCCGGATCAGGTCCTCGGTGGTGGTGCGCAACGTGTCCACCTGCTCGGCCACCCTGCGCTGGCTGTCGAGGGCGGACGCCAGCATCACCGCGATCCGCAGGGCCGAGACGGTGGTGCTCGCGGCCCGGTCGACGCCCTTGACCAGCTCGTCGTTGGTGCGCCGGACCACGTCCATCGCCAGATAGCCCTGGGCGCAGACCGCCAGCTGGGTCAGCAGGTCCTGGTGCTTCTGCCGTACGGGGAAGAGGACGTCGGCGCGCATCGCGTCGGCCTGCTGCGGGTCGGTGCGCTCCGCTTCGGCGATCCGCTGTTCGACGGCCGCGTCCAGGGCCTCGGTGAGGACCGCGTACTCCTGGAGCCTGCCCATGGTCTCCCACAGGCCGGCCCGCTCGGTGTGCAGGGCGGCGTTGTCGCGCCGCAGTTCGTCCTGGCCGCTGCGCAGCGCGCCCACGATCTTGTTCAGGGTCGCCTGGGAGGAGGCGTACGCGGCGACGTGGTCGCGCAGCCGGTTGCCGCCGGGCAGCCTGGACAGCAGCCGGCGCACCCCCTTGGCGGGCGCGTCCCGCGGGTCGAGGTCCTCGACGGTGCGCCGCAGTTCGACCAGTGAGCCGGCCACCCGGGCTTGGGCGTCGCCGCCCCCGTCGGCGCCGAGGGAGCGTACGGTGCGGTCCAGCATGCGGTTGGACTGCCGGGCGGCGGAGCGGATGTCGGCGGAGCCGAGCCCGGTGATCTCGCCGATGCGCTGGGCGAACTCGGGGGAGCGGGCGTCGATCCCGGCGAGCGAGCCGACGTACTCCCCGGCCCGGCGGGCCATCTCCTCGCGGACCCCGTCCTGGAGCGGGACGAGCCCGGAGGCCTGCTCCCGGCGGACGGGGGCGACGGGCTCGGGTGCGGTGAGGACGAGCGCGTCGTCCCCGGGCGGTGTCGGTGTCACGGTGTGTCCCCCTGCCCCTTGGCGCGCGCGGCCAGCGCCATCAGGTTCTTGACGGTCGGGGTGCCGACCTGGCGGATGCCGGTCAGCCCCGGATTGAGGTAGGCGGCGTGCGGGGCGGTGGCGGCGGTGAACTCCGGTACGCCGTCCTGCGGGCGGAAGCCGTGGCGCAGGGCCAGGGCGCGCAGGGTCGGATCGGTGACGAGGAGGGTGCCGAGCTCCCGGGCCCCGTCGCCGATCGGCACGAAGGTGTGGGCGGTGTTGACGGTGGTGTCCGGGTAGAGGACCACCATGTCGGCGACGTTCCCCGCTCCCTGCTTCTGCATCAGCAGCGAGGCCACCTGGGACTCGTAGACGAGGATGAGCGGTTCGCCGCTGCCGCTGATGAAGGCCCGGAAGGGGTCGTCGGTGCTGGGTTCCAGGGCGCCCTGCACGGAGATCAGCTTGTGCATCAGGGGCGCGGTGCGGGTGATGGCGGCGTCGTCGGCGACGATGTTGCCGCCGTTCGCCACGGCGGAGGCGACGGCGAGGAAGAGGGCACCGGAGTTGGAGGTGGCCGGGTCGGTGGTCTTGACGAACACCGTGCCGGTGAGCTCGGGGTGGGCGGCGGAGCCGGACAGCTGCTGCCAGGTGCGGTCCTCGGCGGCGGCCTTGAGGAAGGGGCCCATCAGGAGGGTCCCGGAGTTCTTGCCGGTCTTCCTCGCGAGCCCGTTGTCGGTGAGGACGCGGGCGGCGCCGGCGCGGGCGATGACGACGAGCGGGGAGTAGAAGGGCCGGGTCTCCTGCGCGCCCTGCACGCCGGCCGCGGCCTCGATCTCCTTGGCCGGCTCACTGCTGCTGGGGAAGGCGAAGTCGAACTCCCGCAGGGCCAGCCTCTCCATCGCCCAGGAGCCGGAGGTCTCGGTCTTCACGGTGTAGCCCTGTGCGGCAAGGGCTTTGACGACGTCGGGATCGCGGAAGAAGTCGGACTTCTCCGATCCGATGACGCCGCGCACGGTCTTCGTTGCCGTGGTGTGCGGGCCCTGTTCCCTGACGAGGACGACGACTGCGACGCCGCCGATCAGGAGGAGGCCCAGGAGGATTCCCAGGATGCGTCTCACGGGTGCAGCCTGCTCGCGGAAACCCACATTCCGCGGCGGGCCGGGTGAACGCCGGGTGTCCAGGCGGTCCCACTTCGAAATGCTGTGTGGGCCCGTGGGTGCTGGTGGGCGCGGCGGCGGCCCGGGAGGATCGGTGCATGGGCGTGAGCGCGTTGAAGTGGCAGGGCTGGCTGGTCGGGCTGGTGACGCTGGCCGGACTGCTGGTGTTCGCCCCGCTGGGGCTGTACGTGTGGGCCAGCGGCGGCCCGTCGGACGGGGCCGGGGCGCCGCGCCCGGCGCTGGAGGGCGTACGGGTCACCGGCTGCCGAATCGATCCGGCAAGCCGGCGGGTGGTGGCCGGGGTGGAGGCGGCGGGGCGGCCCGAGGGGCCGGGTGCGTACGTGGTGACGGTGGAGTTCCGCGACACCGCGCGGGCGGAGCCGGGCGGCCGCTCCGCGGAGTCCCTGGTCCGCATCCCGGGGGTGGCGGTCACGGCGACGGAGCACGCCGAGGCCCTGGGCCCGGTCTGGCCGGTCGCCACGGTCCCGTGGTGCGGGGCCGCGGCGGCGACGTTCACACCGACGGAACCCCGGCCCTGACGCCCCGGCGCGCGACCGGTACCCCGGCCGGGGCCGTGGTGACCCGCGGGGTCACGCGGACTGTCGGGCTTTCCGTGGCGGGTCCGACGCTTGCCTCGGGCGGGAGCGTGGTGATCCGCGGGGTCACGCGGGGACGGTCGGGCTTCCCGTGGCGGGTCCGGCGCTTGCCTCGGGCGGGAGCGTGGTGATCCGCGGGGTCACGCGGGGACGGTCGGGCTTCCCGTGGCGGGTCCGGTGCGTGTCCCGGGCGGGGGTGTGGGACCGGCGGGGTCGCGCGGGGCCGTCGGGCCTGCCGTGGCGGTCCGGTGTGTCCCGGGCGGGGGTGGGGGTGCGTCGGGCTCCCCGCGAGGGGCAGTGGCACCCGGTCCGGGGCCTCAGCGGCCGCGGACCGGGGCCGTCAGTGGGCGCCGGCCAGGTCCAGGGACTCCATGGCGGCGGCGTGGGCGTCCATGCGCTCGGCGGCGAGGATCGCGACGGTGGTGTCGGCGCGCGACGCGGCGACGAGCAGGACGCGGGCTGCGAGGTCGTGCGCGCGCTGGTGCAGGCCGGCGCTCTCCGCGGCGTCGTGCCGCGGGCTCCGCGGGGGCTGGGCGCCGCGCAGGCGGGCCACCTGGGCGGCGATCGCGTCCGCGCCCTCGTGGAGCCCGAGCTCCTCGGTCACGGCGAGCAGGGCCGCGAGGTGCCCGGCGAGCTGGATGTCCAGCGCTTCGCCGCGGCTGATGTGCGGCTGGTCGGCCTCGACGTCGCCCATGCGGTGGGCGACCGGCCTGGTGCGGATCGGCTCGTACATGAGGAGGCCTCCTGCGTGGGTCAGGAGACCATCCTACATTGGATCGCGTCTAAAGTTGAGTTCGATCCTGGATTCCCGCCGTGGGCGGCCGGGGCCCCGGTCAGTGCTGGCTGTAGCCGTCCAGGAAGTTCCCGATCCGGGTCACGGCGTCCGCCAGGTCCTTGGCGTTGGGCAGCGTCACGATCCTGAAGTGGTCGGGCTCCGGCCAGTTGAAGCCCGTACCGTGCACGACCATGATCTTCTCGGCCCGCAGCAGGTCCAGGACCATCTGCCGGTCGTCCTTGATCTTGTAGACCGACGGGTCCAGCCGCGGGAAGGCGTACAGCGCGCCCTTCGGCTTCACGCAGGTGACCCCGGGAATCCGGGTCAGCAGGTCGTACGCGACGTTGCGCTGCTCCAGGATCCGCCCCCCGGGCAGCACCAGGTCCTCGATCGACTGCCGGCCGCCGAGGGCGGTGGCCACGGCGTGCTGCGAGGGCATGTTCGCGCACAGCCGCATGTTCGCCAGGATCGTCAGGCCCTCGATGTACGAGGCCGCGTGCTTCTTGGGGCCGCAGACCGCCATCCAGCCGGCCCGGTAGCCGGCGACGCGGTAGTTCTTCGACAGCCCGTTGAAGGTGAGCGTCAGCAGGTCGGGCGCGACCACGGCGGTGTTCGTGTGCGTGGTGCCGTCGTAGAGGATCCGGTCGTAGATCTCGTCCGAGCAGACGACCAGGTTGTGGCGGCGCGCGATGTCCGTCAGCCCGCGCAGCATCTCGTCGTCGTAGACGGCGCCGGTCGGGTTGTTCGGGTTGATGATCACGATCGCGCGGGTGCGGTCGGTGACCTTGCGCTCGATGTCGGCGAGGTCCGGCATCCAGTCGGACTGCTCGTCGCAGCGGTAGTGCACGGCGGTGCCGCCGGCCAGCGAGACCGAGGCCGTCCACAGCGGGTAGTCCGGCGCCGGGACCAGGACCTCGTCGCCGTCGTCGAGCAGTGCCTGCATGGACATCTGGATCAGCTCGGAGACGCCGTTGCCGAGGTAGATGTCCTCGACGTCCAGTGCGATGCCCTTGGTCTGGTAGTGCTGCATGACCGCGCGGCGCGCGGAGAGCAGCCCCTTCGCGTCCCCGTACCCGTGGGCGGTGCCCAGGTTGCGGAGCATGTCCTCGAGGATCTCCGGCGGGCACTCGAAGCCGAAGGCCGCGGGGTTGCCGGTGTTCAGCTTGAGGATGCGATGACCTGCCGCTTCGAGCCGCATCGCCTCTTCGAGGACGGGTCCGCGGATCTCGTAGCAGACATTGGCGAGTTTCGTTGACTGGATCACCTGCATGACGGGAGCTTACGGGGCCCCGGTGCGGGCTGTCCTGGGCATTCGGGCGGCAGACCACAGGGCGAAATGTCCTGTTTCGGGTAATCGGTGGGTCGCGGTCCGCCCCACCCTTGGAATCCGGGGCCGGGTCGCGCTCCGGCCTGCGGAATGGGTGAGGGCGGCGGGTGCCCGAAAAAGGGGTGTTGCGCTCGTCACCCCGGGTCCCCGGCGGTCCTCCCGCGCGGCGCGCGCCGTCCGGCGCCCCCGCCGGATCGGCCCCCCGGGCGCCGCCGGGTCCGCCGTCTGAGTACGCGCACTCATGCGGCCGCGCGGACCCGCGGGCAGGCTGGGTCCATGCAGCGGAGCGAGTGGAAGCCGGCGGACCACCGACTGGTCGCGGAGCGGGTCGGCGCGGCGGTCCTGGCCCTGGCCGCGTCCCTCCTCGCGGCGGGGGCGATCGCCGTTGTCTCGGTGGTCCTGGCGTACGCCCTGGCCTGACGGTCCCGGCGGTCGCCCCGGGCCGGCCGGGCTGTCGAGCCGGCCCGGCGCCGTCCAGGGGGTGCGGGTGCGGCTCGACGCACGGGGGGCCGACGCGGTCGGCCGGCGCGGCACGCGCACCGGCAGCGGACGGCCCCCCGATCCGCTCCGACGCCCGCGACGTGCCGGTGACCGTCCACGACCACGGGTGAGGCGACCGGGGGCCGCAGCCGTCTCCCGCGTCCCCGACATGCCGGTGTGGCCGTGGCAGCATCGGCCCATGCGCTACCGACACGCGACCGGGGCCGACGCGCCCGCCATGGCCGCGCTCCTCGCCGCCAACCAGCACGACGCCCTGACGGAGGAACAGCGGCGCGCCCAGGGGTTCGTGCAGGGCGGCTTCGGGGAGGACGCGCTGCGCGCCATGGCCCGCGCCGGAGAGCTGTTCGTCGCGGACGACGCCGGCCGGGTGGCCGGCCTCCTCGCCCTCTCGGCCGCCGCGGACCTGCCGGACCCGCCCCCGCCGGTTCGCGCGCTCCTCGACGCGCAGGACGCGCTGCGCTGGGAGGGCCGCCCGCTCAGCGCGGTGCGCTGGCTGCTGTACGGCCCGGTGGTGGTCGACGCGGCCTTCCGCCGCCGCGGCGTCGCCCGCGCCCTGTTCACGACGGCCGTCGCCGAGGCGGCCGGACGCGCCGAGGCCGTCGTGGCCTTCGTCGAGGCGGACAACGCCCCGTCCCGGCGGGTGCACGTCGACGGCTTCGGCATGACCCCGCTCGGCGACTACGAGGCCGGCGGCCGCACCTACACCGCCCTGGCCGCCCCCGCGTCCGTCTGACGCGTCGGACGGGAGCCGACCAGTCCTGCGAACGGATGGCGACACCGCCGAGGGACCCGCCCCGGGCACCGGCCGGTACGGAGACCCGGCCCCCGTCCGCGCGCTGTTGCCCGCCCCGCCGGGAGGCCGGACGGCCCGGCCCGGCGCGGCCGCGGCGTTCCCGCCGCGCGGACGGGCAGGGCGTGCGCACCGGCCGGCCACGCGCCCGGGACCGCGGTCCCGCGGCGCCGGCGGGGCCCGGGCGGCCGCCCGTCAGAACGGTTCGAGGATGACCAGCGGGATCTCCCTGGCCGTGCCCGCCTGGTCCTCCTCGTACGCCGGCCACAGACCCGTCATCAGGTACCAGTACGTGTCCCGCTCGGCCGCGTCGGCCGTGCGGGCCACGGCCTTGCGGACCGTCGCGCCCGCCTGGAAGCGGACCTCGGGGTGGACGGTCAGGTTGCGGTACCAGGAGGGGTGGTGCGGGGCGCCGTAGCCCGAGGCCACCAGGACGACGCGGCCCGCGTCCACGCCGTAGACCAGCGGGGTGCGGACGACGCGGCCGGTGGTCCGGTGGACCGTGCTCAGCAGGAGGGTGCGCACCCCGTGCCAGAGGTGGCCGTCGGCGCCCGCCGTGGCGGCGTAGGCGCGGACGTGGTCGAGCTGCGGGCCGGGGCGCGGGTCGACGGGGTGCTCCCAGTCGACGTCGAGTGCGTGCATGTGCCTGTCCTTCGGGTCGTGGCCCCCCGGCGGCTAACGAGCATCCACCGATTCCGGATGCGGCCGACCCGTAGCGCCCGCCCACTGGTCTGAACCAAGCTCGTGGAATGGACCTGGAGCTGAGGCACCTCAAGATCGTCAGAGCCGTGGCGGACGCCGGCAGCCTGACCCGGGCCGCCACCGCGCTCGGGCTCGCCCAGCCCGCGCTCAGCACGCAGCTGAAGCGGATCGAGCGGGCGCTGGGCGGAGCCCTGTTCGTGCGCGGTCGGGAGGGCGTACGGGCCACCCCGCTCGGGGAGCTGGTCCTGGACCGGGCCCGCGTCGTCCTGCCGGCGGTGTGCGAACTCCAGGAGGAGGCCGTGCGGTTCGCCCGCCAAGGCGCGCGGGGCCACCGGCTCGGGGGGACCCACGGGCCGCTGCTCGGCGGCCTGGTGGACCGGCTCGCGCACGAGGAGCCCGGCCTGCCCGTGACCACGTACACCTCCTGGTCCGAGCGGGAGGTCGCGGGGAGCGTCGCCGACGGGCGGCTCGACTACGCCCTGGTCGGGGTCTGCGGGGAGAGCGCGCCGCCCGAGCCGGACCGCCTCGCGTGGAGGGAGGTGGCGCGGGACGCGGTGTACGTGATGCTCGCCGAGGACCACCCGCTGACGGCCCGGGCGGAGATCGGCCTGGGCGAACTGGCCGCCGAGGCCTGGACCGACGTGCCGGGGGACGGGTGCTTCGGGGACTGCTTCGCGGCGGCGTGCGTCCGGGCCGGCTTCACGCCCGCCTGCGTCTACGAGACCGACACCGCCTCCTGCGTGCACCTGGTGCAGGTGGGGAGGGCGGTCGGGCTGTGCCGGGCCACCTTCCCCGTCACCCCGGGGGTGGTCACCCGGCCGCTCGCCGGGACCCCGCTGGTGTGGCGGCACCTGCTGGGCTGGCACCCGGCGGCGCGGGCCGCGGCCCGGGCGCCCGAGGTCCTGGCCCACGCCCGGGCCGCGCACGCCCAGGCCCTGGCCCGGTCGGCCGGGGCCGCCGCCGGTCAGGCCAGCAGCTCGGCCTTCTCGATGACGACCGGCACCACGGGGACGTCGCCGTGCCCGCCCGCGCGGCCGGTCTTGACGGCGGCGATGGAGTCCACGACGTCGTGGCCGGCGGTGACGGCGCCGAAGACGGCGTAGCCGAAGCCGCCGGGGGTGGTGGACCGGTGGTCCAGCGAGGCGTTGTCCGCGGTGTTGACGTAGAACTGCGCGGTCGCCGAGTGGGGGGCGCTCGTACGGGCCATGGCGACGGTGTACGCGAGGTTCTTCAGGCCGTTCGCCGCTTCGTTCTCGATCGGCGCCCGGGTGGGCTTCTGGTTCATCTCGGGGGTGAAGCCGCCGCCCTGGTTCATGAAGCCGGGGATCACGCGGTGGAAGACCGTACCGTCGTAGTGGCCGCTCGCCACGTACGCGAGGAAGTTCGCGACGCTCGCCGGCGCCCGCTCCTCGTCGAGGTCGAGCACGATCGCGCCGAGGCTGGTGGTCAGCTGTACCTGGGGCATGGAGGTGCGGTCCCTTCTGGTGCTGAAACGTGCCTTCAGCGTCGCAGACGGCCCCGCGCGCGAAGGCCCCGGCCGGGGAGCGACCCCGGGCCGGGGCGGTCGGCAGCATCCGTGCCGAGCGCTACGGCAGGTAGCGCTCGATGACCTGCGGACCCTCCTTCTCCATCATCCGGCGTGCCTTTTCGAGCCGCTCCGGAGTCGGCTCCATCCCGCGCACCATCACGAGGTCCTCAGGGTCGTACGGCCGCTCCCCGCCCGAGAAGAGCTCGGCCGGGCGCTCGGGCTGCTGATCCGCTTCACTGTCCATCGCGTACCTCCTCCGATGCCCCCCTGGGGCCCATCCTGCGGCGCCCGCCCCATGAACGCACCTCGGACGGGACCGGCCCGGCCGACACCCCCGGGCATAGCACCGGGGGAGGGGCCAACCGACAGCTCCCGCACGGTGGTTGGGATTCCTACGGTTTCGGTTACCCCCACCGAACCGAGGAGATCCCCCATGCTCAAGCGACACGCCCGCGCGGCGTGTACCGCCCTGGCCGCCGCCGGGCTGCTGCTCGCCGCGGCGGGCGGCGCCACCGCCGGCCCCGCCCCCGCCGCCCCCGCCGCCCCAGCCCCCGCGGCGGCCTCGGCGGCCGCCACCCTGCGCACCGCCGAAGCCCCCTCCGAGCTGCTCGCCGCCATGGGCCGCGACCTGGGCCTGACCCCCGCGCAGGCCGGGAGCCGCCTCGCCCGCGAGGCCGAGGCGGGAGCCGCCGCCGCCCGGCTCCAGGTACGGCTCGGCGCCGCCTTCGCCGGCGCCTGGGTGGACGGGCCCGCCGCCGCCCTCACCGTGGCGACCACCCGGGCCGCCGACACCGCCGCGATACGGGCCGCCGGGGCCCGGGCCGCCGTCGTCCCCCGGACCCTGGCCGAGCTGGACGCCGCCAGGGCCGTCCTGGACCGGGCCGCGGACGCCGCCACCCCCGTCCGGTACGTCGACCCGCGCACCAACACCCTGGTCGTCGAGGAGACCCGTACGGGCGCGGCGGCGCGGCTGCTGGCCGCCTCCGGCACCGACGCGGCCCTGGTCCGGGTCGTCCGCACCGCCGAGGCCCCGCGCCCGCTGCACGACCTGCGCGGCGGGGACGCGTACTACATGAACGGCAGCGGCCGCTGCTCGGTCGGCTTCCCGATCACCAGGGGGACCACCCAGGGCTTCGCCACCGCCGGGCACTGCGGCCGAGCCGGGACCCCCACCAGCGGCTTCAACCAGGTCGCCCAGGGGACCTTCCAGGCCTCGGTCTTCCCCGGCAGCGACATGGCCTGGGTGGCCGCGAACGCGCAGTGGGCCTCGACTCCGTACGTCAAGGGCAGCGGCGGGGCGAACGTGCAGGTCACCGGCTCGGTACTGCAGCCCGTCGGGGCCTCGGTGTGCCGCTCGGGCTCGACCACCGGCTGGCACTGCGGCACGATCCAGCAGCACAACACCAGCGTCACCTACCCCGAGGGCACCATCTCGGGCGTCACCCGCACGACGGTCTGCGCGGAGCCCGGCGACTCCGGCGGCTCCTACATCTCCGGCAGCCAGGCCCAGGGCGTCACTTCTGGCGGATCGGGGAACTGCTCCGGCGGCGGCACCACCTTCTTCCAGCCGCTGAACCCGATCCTGTCCGCGTACGGCCTCACCCTGCGGACCACGGGCAGCGGCCCCGGCCCCGGCGACCCCGATCCCGGCGGCACCTGGAAGGCGGGCACGGTCTACGCGACGGGCGCCTCCGTCACCCACGGCGGCGCGACCTACCGCTGCCTCCAGGGCCACCAGGCCCAGCCGGGCTGGGAGCCGCCGAACGTCCCGGCCCTGTGGCAGCGCGTCTGACCGCGCACTCCACCGGGACAGGGGGCGCCGCGGCTGCCGAGGGGGGAGCCGCGGCGCCCCCGCACACCCGCACGCCTGCGCGGCGCCCCCGCCCGCAGGTCAGGCGGCGACCGTCGCCGCCACCCCGGCGGCGACCATCAGCCCGCAGATGCCCAGATTCACGGCGCGGTGCTCCCAGAACACCGCGACGAACTCGCGGAGCGTGGCGCTGGGCCAGTAGTACCGGGCCGTCGGCGAGCCCACGACCTGGCCGTTCACCCCGGCCTTGCGGGCCATCATCGCGGCCCGGAAGGCGTGGAAGTCGTTGGTGACCACGACGCAGCGGTAGCCGGGGTCGTCCGCGCGCATGAGGTCCCGGCTGAACCGCATGTTCTCCTCGGTCGTCGTGGACCGGTCCTCCAGGGTGACGTGCTCCCCGGGGACGCCCTGCGCCACCAGCCAGTCCGCCATCGCCCGGGCCTCGGAGACCTTCTCGTCCGAGCCCTTGCCGCCCGAGACCAGCAGCACCGGCGGCCGGCCGCCGCGGGCCAGCTGGGCCTCGTAGATCTGCTGCCCCTTGCGCAGCCGCGAGGCCAGCAGCGGCGGCACCCGGTCCCCGCAGACCAGTCCCGAGCCGAGCATGACCACGTGGTCGACGTCGCCGCGGACCTTGATCCGGCCGTAGAGGTAGGCGTAGCCGAGGAAGCACATGAAGATGAAGGAGAGGTACGTGGCGACCGCGGTCACCACGGCCGCGACACCGGTCACCGCGGTCGAGTCGAAGGTCCCCGCGGCGGCCACCAGCGCGATCACCGCGAAGATCCCCAACCCCGCCAGCATCGACAGCAGGTTGGGCAGGTAGGCGCCCTCCTTGCGGACCATGGTCACGCCGTTGGCGACGAGGAAGACGCCCAGCGCCAGGATGCCGAGGGCGGGCAGGCCGAACACCACCAGCAGGACGACCGCCCCCGCCCAGCCCGGCAGCCTGTCCACCTGGAGCAGCAGGCCGAACGACAGGGTGACGAAGGTCAGGCCGAGCAGGACGGCATTGCGGAACCGGCGGCGGTCGTTCCGGACACTGACGCAGAAGGCGAGGAAGAACAGAGCGGTGAGGGCGGAGGCGACCATGCCCCTCATCGTAGGGTGCCGCCGACGCCCGCCACGGGGCTGCGGCGTACCGAGCGACCTGCGAGGACGTCCGTGCGGCGGCCGTCGCGGATCACGGGCCTGCCGTCGATGAACACGTGCGGGATGCCCACGGGGAGCACGCGCGGGTCCTCGTACGTGGACCCGGCCGCGACCGTGTCCGGGTCGAAGAGGACCAGGTCGGCGCGGAATCCCTCCCGGACCAGGCCCCGGTCGGGCAGCCGCAGCCGGGCCGCCGGGCGCCCGGCGAGGTGCGCGACGCACTCCTCCAGCGAGAGCACGCCCAGCTCGCGGACGTAGTGGCCGAGGTAGTGCGGGAAGGTGCCGTAGGCGCGCGGATGCGGCTTCGTCCCCCGGAGGATGCCGTCGGAGCCGCCCGTGTGGACCCGGTGGCGCATGATCGTCCGGACGTTCTCCTCGTGGCCGACGTGCTGGAGGACCGTCGGTGCGAGCCGGTCGTCCAGCAGCAGCCGCCGGGCGGTGGCCCAGCCGTCGACGCGGGTGCCGACGTGCACGGCGGCCAGCGCAGGGTCGCTGACGCCCGAGATCTCGACCGTCGACCAGTCGACCGGCACCCCGTGGCAGCCGTCGGCCCCCTCGACCTCCAGGGCGTGCCGGATCCGCTCCGCGGTCGCGTCGTCGCGCAGCCGGGCCAGGACCGCCTCGGGGCCGCCCTCGTTGGCCCAGCCGGGCAGCAGGGCCACCAGGGTGGTGCAGCCGGGGGTGTACGGGTAGCTGTCGAGGGTGATGTCGCAGCCCCGGGCCAGGGCCGCGTCGAGGAGCGCGAGGAGTTCGGGGGCCCGGCCCTCGTTCTCCCCGAAGTTCATGGTGGCGTGCGCCAGGTGCAGCGCGCAGCCGGCCTCCCGGGCCAGCTCGACCATCTCGGCGTAGGCGTCGAGGGCGCGGTGGCCGTAACTGCGGTGGTGGGGACAGTAGTAACCGCCGTAGCGGGCCACCACCCGGCACAGTTCGGCCAGTTCGGCGCCGGACGCGTACATGCCGGGGGTATAGGTGAGTCCGGAGGACATGCCGACCGCGCCCTGTTCGAGGCCCTCGGCGACCAGCTGCCGCATCCGGTCCAGCTCGGCGGGGGAGGCGGGTCGGTCGTCCCAGCCGAGGGCGTACGCGCGGACCGTGCCCTGCGGGACGAGGTACGCGGCGTTGACGGCGGTGCCGCGCCCGCCGTGGGCGCGGTCCAGGCGGTCGAGGTAGCCGCCGACCGTGTGCCAGTCGAAGTCGACGTCGTCCCCGGGGCCGTTCCAGCCGGCGATGGCGGCGCGGACCTCGCCGAGGGTGCGCGCGTCGGCGGGCGCGTACGACAGGCCGTCCTGGCCCAGGACCTCCAGGGTCACGCCCTGGGCGGCCTTCGCGCTGTGGTCCGGGTCGCTGAGCAGGGCGAGGTCGCTGTGGGCGTGCATGTCCACGAAGCCGGGGGCGAGGGCGAGGCCGTGCGCGTCGAGGGTGCGCCGGCCGCCGCCCGGCAGCCGGCCCACGGCGGCGATCCGGCCCCCGTGCACGCCGACGTCAGCCGTGTACGAGGGGCCGCCCGTGCCGTCGACGACGCGGGCGCCGCGGATGACGAGGTCCACGCGGGGGCCTAGAAGAAGGTGCGGACGTAGTCGGTGACGGTGCCGTCCGCCTCCACCACCGGGATCAGCGGCCACTTCTCGAAGATCGTGCACGGGTGGGACATGCCGAGCGCCACCCGGTCGCCGACGGCCAGGTCCTCGGCGGAGTCGGTCTCCAGCCAGGCGTGCTGGTCGGACAGCTTGACCACGCGGACGCCGGTCGCGGGCCGCTCGGTCCCGTCGAGTGCGTCGCGGACGACCTCGGCCTCGGGCAGCCCGAGGTCGTAGGCGATGTCGCGCTTGCCCGCGTTGACGAAGGCCTGGGTGGGGGAGGGGCGGGAGACCACCTGGGTCCACAGCCGGAACGCGGGGCGCAGGCCGCCCTCCTCGGGGACCCGGTTGAAGGGGGTCAGGCGGGTGTACCAGCCGTGGTCGTGCGAGACGTAGGCGCCGGAGCGCAGCAGCTTCAGGACGGGGCGGGAGAGCGGGGGGAGCCCGGCGAAGACGTCGGCGACGGCATCGAACCAGGCGGAGCCGCCGGCGCTCACGACGATCTCCTCGAGGCCGGCGGGGAACCGGCCGGCCTCGTCGAACTCCACGGCGAGGGAGGTCAGCCGGCGCAGGTACGCGTGCACGTTGTCCGCGTCGGCGCCCGGCACCTCGGCCTCGTACCCGGCGATGCCGACCAGGCGCAGGGTCGGCGCGGCGGCGACGGCGTCGGCCACCGCGCGGCAGTCCGCGTCGGTCCTGGCGCCGGTACGGGCCCCCTCGCCGGCGCCGAGCTCGACGACGACGTCGAGGACGGCGGGCTGTCCCCGCAGCGCGCGGTCCATGAGCTCGACCCCGCGCACGGAGTCGACGTAGCAGACGAAGCGGAAGCCGGGGTCGGCGGCGAGTTCGGCGGCCACCCAGCGCAGGGCGGCGGGGTCGACGAGCTCGTTGGCGAGGAAGATCCGCTGGATGCCGAAGGCGCGGTAGACGCGGGCCTGGTGGGGGACGGCGGCGGTGATCCCCCAGGCTCCGTGGTCCAGTTGGCGGCGGAAGAGCTGCGGGGACATGCAGGTCTTGCCGTGCGGGGCGAAGGCCAGGGCGTGGCGGGCGGCGTAGGCGCCGAGGACGGTGAGATTGTGCTCCAGGGCCTCGGCGTCGAGGGTCAGCACGGGCGTGGTGAAGCCGCCGGTGTGGATCCCGCGCCGCTGCGCGGCGAGGGCGCCGACGGTGAGGCCCGCGTCCTGGGCGTCCGGGGGGAGCCCCTTGAACCGGTGGTCGACGAGCTCGTCGGCGAGGTCCTCGACGGGGTCGCTGGCGCTGGCCATGCGGGTGCCTCCCGGGCATGCGTTGCGATGTGTGCAACGGTCGTTGCGGATCGCGCTGCATGCTGTCTAACATCCCGCATGACGACGGGTCAACGCCCCGGGGCGCCGCCCCGGACCCGCGCCTCGCAACGCCCGCGGGGCCGCAGCCGCCCCGCGGTCGGCCCGGGCCGGATCGGGCCGGATCGGGCCCCGCCGACGGAGCCGGGTGCGTCGCGACCGCATGGGAAGGGACCGCATGAGCCAGTCGGTGGAGCGGGCGCTCGGCATCCTGCCGCTGCTCGCGCGGGGTCCCGCGGGGCTCGCGGCGGTGGCCGACGCGCTCGGCGTGCACAAGAGCACCGCCCTGCGGCTCCTGCGGACCCTGCACGCCCACGGCCTCGCCTACCGCCAGCCCGACGGCCGCTACCGCCTCGGCGCGAGCCTCTTCGCCCTGGCGGCCGAGGCCATCGAGAACCTCGACGTGCGCGAGATCGCCCACCCCCACCTCGTGGAGCTGAACCGGGCCACCGGGCACACCGTCCACCTCGCCCTGCACCAGGACGACGAGGTCGTCTACATCGACAAGGTCGACAGCCGCTACCCCGTCCGGATGTACTCCCGCATCGGCAGGCCCGTGCCGCTCACGGTCGCCGCCGTCGCCAAGCTGCTGCTGGCCGACCTCCCCGAGGCGGAGCGGCGGGCCCTCGCTGCGCGGATCGAGTACCCGCGCTACACCTCCCGCTCCACCCCCGACGCGCGGGCCTTCCTCCGCGAGCTGGACCTCGTACGGGAGCAGGGCTGGGCCGCCGACCTCGGGGGGCACGAGGAGTCCCTCAACTGCCTGGGTGCGCCCGTGTACGGGCCGGACGGGCGGGTGGCCGCCGCGCTGTCCGTCTCCGCGCCCGGCGTGGTGGTCACCGCCGAGGCGCTCCTCGAACTGCGGCCCCTGGTCCTGCGTACCGCCGACACCATCAGCCGGGAGTACTCCGGCTCCGGCTCCGAACCGAATGAGGACCGCGCATGAGCGAGACGACCGCCAAGACCGCCCTGACCCCCGGCACCCACACCACGCCCCCGGCGCGCTTCTCGCACGGGGTGCGCAAGGGGAACATCCTCCAGGTGGCCGGCCAGGTCGGCTTCCTCCCGCACGTCGACGGGCGGCCGCCCACCCCCGCGGGGCCCGGCCTGCGGGAGCAGACGCTCCAGACGCTGGAGAACGTCCGCTCCGTCCTGGAGGCCGGCGGCGCGGGCTGGGACGACGTGGTGATGATCCGCGTCTACCTGACCGACACGGACCACTTCGCCGAGCTGAACGGCGTCTACGACGCGTACTTCGAGGCGCAGGGCCTGAAGGAGGCGCCCGCCGCCCGCACCACGGTCTACGTGGGCCTGCCGGCCGGCCTGCTCGTCGAGATCGACGCCCTCGCCGTCCTGGGCTGACGGGACCCGGACGGGCGGGGCGGGGGCGCCCGGCCCGTCCGGGCGGGACGCCTCACCGCCAGGGGGCGCCCCCCTGGCGGTGAGGCGCCCCGCGTTCACGCGGCGAGGTGCCGTGCCGGGCGCCGTGACCCGGTGAACCTTTCCGGTCGCAGCACTAGGAGCAGTACTGCGCTTCCTTGCCGATCGAGCGGTACATGCAGTCCGCGTTCTCCAGCAGCTGGAGCACGGCCTCCTTGTTGCGGGAGGTCTCGCGGTCGATCACCTCGTCGGGCGGGTAGAAGCCGCCGCCGCCCGCGCTGGACGGGTACATCTCGAAGGTGTAGGCGAAGATCCTCTGGCTGCCCCACAGCCAGTCGTCGATCGTCCCGTCCGTGATGTAGAGGTCGCTCGACTGCTCCGGGGTGTAGCCGTTGCTCGCGGCCATGCTCGTGCCGATCTTCTTGAAGGCGGCGAGGTCGTCGGCGCTCAGGCCGGGCGCGGTGTCGTTGTACGTCCAGCCGAAGGGCCACAGGACCAGCTGGCTGTAGGTGTGGAAGTCGATGGACGCCTTGATCTGCTGCTTGCCGCCGACCACCCGGCTGCGGACGAAGTCGGAGACCGCCTTCACCTCGGGCGTGGACTCGGCGGCCGGCCCGCGGTAGGTCTCGGAGCTCTTGCTGCTGCTGGAGCCGCCGCAGCAGCCCCACTTGTAGTTCCAGTTCCGGTTCTGGTCGGTGCCGACGTAGGAGGAGCCGGAGTTGGGCTGGCGGTTCTTGCGCCAGGAGCGGTAGGAGCCGGTGGCGATGTCGTACTCGCCGCCGTCCGGGTTGAGGTCCGGGACGATCCAGATCTCGCGGCCGTTGACCGCGTTGGTGACCCGGGACTCGGTGCCGTACTTGGCGCCGAACTCCTTGAGCAGGTACAGGGCCATCTCGACGGTCAGGTGCTCGCGGGCGTGCTGGTGCGCGGTGAACATCACCTCGGGCTCGTCCTCGTCCGTGCCGACGTTGTCGCTGATCTTGATGGCGACGAGGTCGCGGCCCTGGTACGACTTCCCGATGACCCGCTTGCTCATGATCGCGGGGTACTGGGCGATGCGCTGGTCGATCTCCGCGCTGGCCTCGGCGTAGTTGTGGTACCTGGAGTCCGCCGAGGGGAAGTCCATCGTGCCCGCCGCGATCCCGGGCAGGGAGCGGTCGGGCGGCCCGGGGAGGGCCGTGAGCTGGTAGCCGAGCGTGCGAAGGCTCTTGGCCTGCATGGTGTCGGCGCTGACGACGACGGTGTGGTCGTCCACCTCGTCGATCGACACGCCGGTGCGCAGCAGCGCGGTGCGGTCGGCGGCCGTCGAGGGCCCGTGGATCCGGTACTGGACGATCGCCTCGTCCTGGGTGGCGGTGGACGGGGCGGGTGGTGGCGAGGCCGAGGCGCTCATGCCGTAGGCGGGTGCGCCGAGCGCGAGCGCCAGCAGGGCCGCCGTGACGGCGGCCCTCCGGCGGGTGTGGAGCCGCATGCGTTCTCCTGGGTGGGGAGTGTGGGGGTAGCCGTGCGGACGCGCACAGCGTGCTCTCGTGGCATGTCACGGTCAAGCACCCGTGGTGCTCGGCGAACCGATCCGGCCACCCCCACACCTACCGCCTACGGGAGCGCGTGGACCTTCGGACCCACCGCGTTGGACCAGGCACTACCCGCCTTGGCGTCCCAGTTGGTCGACCAGGTCATCGCACCGCGCAGCCCCGGGTAGGTCTTCGACGGCTTGAACGATCCGCAGTTCGTGCCGCGGGCCAGGCAGTCCAGGGCGTTGTTCACGACGGTCGGGGAGACGTAGCCGCTGCCCGCGCCGCTCGGTGAGGCCGGGACCCCGATGCCCACCTGGGAGGGGTCGAGGCCGCCCTCCAGCTGGATGCAGGCGAGCGCGGTGAGGAAGTCCACCGAGCCCTGGGAGTAGACCTTGCCGTCGCAGCCGTTCATCGCGCCGCTGTTGTAGTACTGCATGTTGACGACGGTGAGGATGTCCTTCACGTTGAGCGCCGTCTTGAAGTAGCCGCCGGCCGTCGACTGCATGTCGATGGTCTGCGGGGCCATGGTGAGGACCAGCGACGGGCCGGCCTTCTGCGACAGCGAGCGCAGGGCCTGCGTCATGTACGTCGGGTTGAGGCCGTTCTCCAGGTCGATGTCGATCCCGGTGAAGCCGTACTCCTGCATCAGCGCCCAGGCCGAGTTCGCGAGGTTGTTCGCGGAGGCCGAGTCGTTGACCGTGATCGTGCCCTTCTCCCCGCCGATGGAGAGGATGACCGACTTGCCGGCCGTCTTCTTCGCGGCGATGTCGGCCTTGAACTGGGCGACGGTGTAGCCGCCGAGCCCGGCCGAGTCGAGGTTGAAGGCGATGGCGCCGGGCGTGCTCGTGGCGTCGGCGAAGGAGACCGCGATGATGTCGTACTGCGCGGAGACGTCGGAGATCCTCTGGACGGTCGCGCCGTTGTTGAAGTTCTGCCAGTAGCCGGTCAGCGCGTGCTTGGGCACCGCCGGGTTCGGGTCCGGGTTGCCGCCGCCCCCGGTGGTGGTGCCGGTGATCGGCGCCGACTTGGGGCCCTCGCCCGCCGCGTTGTACGCGCTCACCTGGAAGGAGTACGAGGTCGAGGCGGCGAGCCCGGTGATCTGGGCGCCGGCGGCGGTGACGGTGCGGACGCGGACGCCGTCCTGGTACACGTGGTAGCCGGCGGCTCCGCCCACCGCGTTCCACGCGAGGGTGAGCCCGCTCGCGCTCTGTCCGGAAACGGCGGTTCCGGCCGGGGCGCCGGGGATGCCCGGCCCGGGGTCGGTGCCACCGCCCCCGTCGGGGCCGAAGACGCTGAACTCGTCGACGGCGTAACCGGGCTGGCCGTACCAGCCGTGGGTGTAGACCGTCACCTGGGTGGTGTTGGGCCCGGTGGAGAAGGTGGTGGACAGCTTCTGCCAGCCGGCGCCCGACCCGGGCGTCCAGGTGGACACGTCCTGGGTGCCGGTGCCGGTCGCGCCCAGGTAGACGTAGCTGCCCTGGACCTGCGTGCTCAGCGTGTAGGTCGAGTTCGGCTTGACCGTGACGGTCTGGCTGCAGCGGGCGTTGTCGGAGCCCGCCGGCGTGGCCTTGAGCGCGGCGGCCCCGGCGAAGACGGGGGAGGAGACGGAGGCGCCGCTTCCGCCGGAACAGGACCAGTTGGCCAGGCCGGACTCGAAGCCTCCGTTGCGGACGACGTTGATGTCCGCGGCGTGCGCGGTACCGCCGGCGAGGGCGGTCAGGCCGCCCGCGGCGAGCGTGGCGGCGCCCAGCAGGGCGAGGGAGCGTATGCGGTTCACGTGGGCTCCGGTGGGGGGAGGAAGGGGGTGGGGAGGTGCGGGCCGGGTGGGGGAGGTGCGACGGAAGGCCCGCGGTGCCAAGTTGGTCCAGACCAATCTTCCTGTCAAGGGTCTTTGCTATCTGGCTTGAAACGGCCGTCGCGGCGATCCCTGTTGTCCGGGTTTCCGGCCACCTGTGACACGTGCCCGCCGTACGGGAATCGGCAAGGCCCTGCCCCGCCAGTGACGACGCGGATATGGTGCTGGAGCAAGGGGGAGCGCACCGATCGTTTGCGGTCGCGCAGTGTTCGCGCGCACGCGGCGAATGGATTTCGGGTACGCGACGGGCGTGGGAACGCCCGCGGTGTACGGGGTGAACAGGGGGATTCGCGTGCCGACCGCCATCGCTGTCACCAGCGCCGATCTGGTACTCCCGGCCCCTGACCGGCACACGCCGGGGGCCGCCGTGCTGCACCCGCCCGACCGGCAGGACCTCGACGGAGCACTCGCCGAAACGGCCGCCCTGCTGGAGCGCCACGGCCACCTGGTCGCCGTCGTGCCGCCCTGGCTGCCCCGCGCCACGGTCCAGCGGCTGCACACCGTGCGGTCCATCCTGGAAACCGACCGGATCGCGCTCCTCGGCATCGATCTGCCCCCGCTGGGCACGGCCCTGCTGGTGCGTCAGCTCCGCCAGCTGAGCGTCTGCGACTTCAGTCCCGGAGTCATCGCCTCCGCGGCCCGGCTGCTGTCGCACTACGTCTACGCGGGCGCCCTGCTGGGCTCCGTGGCCAAGCTCGACCGCGTCCCGGTCGGGCTCAAGGCCCACGCCAGGTCCTGGACCCCGGGCGCGCAGTTCTCCGTACTCGCCCACCCGGCGCCGCACCTGGCCCGGCTAGGAGCGGCGGCCGCGGGCCGCGGCGGCCGGGGACAGGGCGGCGGCCGGGGACAGGGCGGCAGCCACGGCGCCGGCCGCGCCAAGGGCTCCGGCGGCGGAGCGGGAACCGCCGAGGTGCCGCCCGGCCCCGAATTCGCCACCCACCTCACCTTCGCCCGCGGCCAGCTCGCCTCCGACTGGGTCGCGGCCGAACTGGCCCCCGCCTGGCAGGTCCGGGGGGTCATGGAGAACCCGCTGCCGGCCGACTCGCCGGGCTGGTGGGGCACCCCCAAGCTGGTCGAGTTCGCCGCCGGCATCCCGGACGTCTCCGTGCTCTACCAGCTGGTCGCCTCCGTCCGCCGGGAGGAGTGCCGCTGGTGCGGCCTCGAACTCATCGGCGACCGCTGCGGCTTCTGCGCCGCGCCGCTGACCGCACCGCCCCCGCCGGCCGAGCCGGCGAGCACCGCCCGCTCCAGACGCTGACCGATCCGACCGCACGAACGAATGAAGAACGGCGAGGTAGTACGGCCCATGAACTCACGCCAGCGCCGCGGCGTCATCCTGCTGCTCCTGTCGGTCCTCTGCGCCCTGGGGGCCTTCGCGGGAGTCCTCGTGGTGATCGGCGACGTCAACTCCAAGGTCGGGTCCGAGGTGGTCGCCTACCGCGCCAAGGCGGACGTGGCGCCGTACAGCCCGCTGACGCCGGGCCAGTTCGAGGAAGTCACCATCCCCAGGCGCTGGCTGTCCGACACCGCCGTCGCCGACCTCGGCGCGCTCGACGGCAAGATCGCGCTCACCACCCTGAAGAAGGGCTCGCTGCTCCAGGCCGACATGTTCGTCGACCGGCCGCAGCTCCAGCCCGGCGAGCAGGAGATCGCCATCATGATCGACGCGGCGACGGGCGTGGCCGGCAAGATCACCTCCGGTGCCAAGGTGAACATCCTCGCCACCTTCAAGGGCGCCAAGGACAGCGACCCCGCCCGCTCGGTGATCATCGTCGCCAATGCCCGGGTCCTGGGCGTCGGCCGGCTCACCGCCCTGGAGAAGAACGCCGACCGCACCGGACCGGCCGAGGCCGTCCCGATCACCTTCGCCCTGAACACCAAGGACACCCAGCGCGTCGCGTACGCCGAGTCCTTCGCGGAGCACGTACGCCTGGCCCTGGTCGCCCCCGGCACCGACTCGGCGCCCGGCCCGGGCGACCGCACGTACACCCTCGACGGGGACAAGTGAGGCCCGGTCCGGGCGGAAGGAGAGCGCGATGACCACCCGAATCCTCCCCGCGGTCGGCGACGCGGACGCCGCCCGCGCCATCGCCACCCTGCTGAGCCAGCTGCCCGCCGCCGAACCGGCCGTCCCCGTGGCCGACTCCACCACGCTCCTCGACACGCTGGCCCGGATGGCCACCGAGTCCATCGACGAGCTGCCCGAGGTCGTCCTGGTCCACGAGCGGATCGGCCCCGTCCCGGCCCTGGAGCTCATCCGCGAGGTCGCCCTGCGCTTCCCGGCGGTCGGCGTCGTCCTGGTCTCCTCGGACGCCGGCCCCGGCCTCTTCTCCGCGGCGATGGACTCCGGTGCGCGCGGCCTGATCGGCCTGCCCCTCGCCTACGAGGAGCTGGCCGCCCGGGTCCAGGCCGCCGCCCAGTGGTCCGTGGGCGTACGCCGCCACCTCGGCCGGGGCCCCGACGTCCCCACCGGCCCCGGCGGCCGGGTCGTCACCGTCACCGGCGCCAAGGGCGGGGTGGGCACCACCTTCACCGCCGTCCAGTTCGCCCTGGCCGCGGCCGCCTCGGGACGGCGTACCGCGCTGGTCGACCTGGACCTCCAGGCCGGGGACGTCGGCTCGTACCTCGACGTGCAGTTCCGGCGCTCCATCGCCGACCTGGCGGGCATCCAGGACATCTCCCCGCGCGTGCTCCAGGACGCGGTCTACGACGACCGCACCGGCCTCGCCCTGCTGCTGGCACCCGCCGACGGCGAGCGGGGCGAGGAGGTGGACGACCGGGCCGCCCGCCACGTCATCAGCGCCCTGCGCAGCCGGTACGAGCTCGTCGTCATCGACTGCGGCACCCAGGTGACCGGCGCGAACGCCGCCGCCGTGGAGATGGCGGACGTGGCGGTGCTGGTCACCACGCCCGACGTGGTCGCCGTCCGGGCGGCCAAGCGGATGGTCCGCATGTGGGAGCGGCTCCAGGTCCGCAAGGCGGAGGACACCGCGATGGTCGTGAACCGCTGGAGCAGGCACACCGAGATCCAGCCCGCCCTCATCGAGAAGATCACCAAGACCCGCGCCACCCGCACCCCGGTCCCGGCGGCCTTCAAGGAACTCCAGGCGGTGGTCGACGCCGGCCGCGTCCAGGACCTCGACAACCGCTCGACGGTCAAGCAGGCCCTGTGGACCCTGGCGGGCGAACTGGGCCTCCTCGCGGGCGCGGACGACCCGGCGCAGCCCCCCGCCGGCGCCCTGGCGGTCCGCGCGGCCGGCCCGGTGGCCCGGCTGCGCCGCGGCCGGGAGGGCTGAGCGGTGGCCGCCCGGAGGGGGATGCGCGGAGCGCGCCGGGACCGGGGCCAGGTCGCCGTCGAGTTCGTCGGCACGGTCCCGCTGATCCTGCTGCTCGTGGCGGCGGTGTGGGAGTGCGTACTGATCGGGTACGCGTTCTCGCTGGCGGGCAACGCGGCGGACGAGGCGGCCCGCGCCGGTGCGGTGACCGGGGACGGGGCGTGCGTCGCGGCGGCGGGGGAGCACATCTCGGGGGCCTGGAACATGCAGGTGGACTGCGGCGAAGCCGGCGACGTCTACACGGCGACGGTCAGGCTCAGCATCCCCGTCCTCTACCCCGGGCTGAACTTCGGCTCGATCGAGGGCAAGGCCGGCGCGGCGATGGAACGGGACGGGAAGTGACACGGTGAAGCGGAAGCGGAAGCGGCACTCCGATCGCGGCCAGGTCGCGATCGAGTACATCGGCTTCGTGCCCATCCTGCTGTTCGTCGCGCTCTGCGGCATCCAGCTCGGCTGGATCGCCTACGTCCACGAGCAGGCCGACACGGCGGCCCGTACGGCGGCCCGGGTCGAGGCCCGCCACGGCAGCGGCGGCGAGGCGGCGGGCAGGGCGGCCGTCACATCGAGCCTCGACGCGCGCGTGGTGGTGGACACGGGCGCCGACGCCGTCACGGCGGTGGCGACCATAAAGATCAACTCGCTGGTCCCCGGCCTCGACGTCCCGGACGCCACGGCCACCGCCGTCATGCCCAACGACGACCCCACCCTCCCGAAGGGCCCCCGACCATGAGCCTGCGCTCCCGGGTCAACACCCCCGACGACCGCCACAGCCCCCGCGAGGACGGCCGGCTCGTCTCCTCGTACCGCGCCAAGCTGCTGGAGGAGATCGACCTCGCCGAGATGTCGGCCCTCGCGCCGGCCGAGCGCCGGGCGCGCCTGGAGCGGGTGCTCGGCCACATCATCAGCCGCGAGGGCCCGGTCCTGTCCACCGCCGAACGCGCGCAGCTGATCCGCCGCGTCGTCGACGAGGCCCTCGGCCTCGGCGTGCTCGAACCGCTCCTGGAAGACGCCTCGATCTCCGAGATCATGGTCAACGGCCCCGACCAGATCTTCGTCGAGCGGGCCGGCCGCGTCGAGCAGCTCCCGCTGCGCTTCGCCTCGCACGAACAGCTGATGCAGACCATCGAGCGCATCGTCTCCACCGTCAACCGCCGGGTGGACGAGGCCAATCCGATGGTCGACGCACGCCTGCCCAGCGGCGAGCGCGTCAACGTCATCATCCCGCCGCTGTCCCTGACCGGCGCCACCCTCACCATCCGCCGCTTCCCGCGCGCCTTCACCCTGCACGAGATGATCGGCCTCGGATCGCTCGACGAGCAGATGCTCCTGCTGCTGTCCGGGCTGGTCCAGGCGAAGATGAACCTGATCGTCTCCGGCGCCACCGGCACCGGCAAGACCACCCTCCTCAACGCCCTCTCCGGACTGATCCCGGACGGCGAGCGCATCATCACCATCGAGGACTCGGCCGAGCTCCAGCTCCAGCAGGCCCACGTCATCCGCCTGGAATCCCGGCCGGCGAACGTCGAGGGCAAGGGCCAGATCACCATCCGCGACCTGGTCCGCAACTCCCTGCGCATGCGCCCCGACCGCATCATCGTCGGCGAGGTCCGCGGCGGCGAGACCCTCGACATGCTCCAGGCCATGTCCACCGGCCACGACGGCTCGCTGGCCACCGTCCACGCGAACAGCGCCGAGGACGCCCTCATGCGCCTGCAGACCCTCGCGTCGATGTCCGAGGTGGAGGTGCCCTTCGAAGCCCTCCAGGACCAGATCAACAGCGCCGTCAACGTCGTCGTCCAGCTCACCCGCTTCGGCGACGGATCCCGCCGCATCACGGAGATCTCCATCCTGGAGTCCCACGGCCGGGAGCCCTTCCGCATCACCACGGTCTGCCGCTTCGCCGCCCGGCCGATGGGCCCCGACGCCCGCGTCCACGGCCGCTTCGAGTACTACCCGCTGCCGCGCCGGATCGCGGACCGCCTCTACATGAACAACCAGCCGATCCCGCAGGCCTTCGGGGTCGCGCCCGCCGACGACCCCCTCACCGACCCCCTCACCGGCCCCCTCCCCGCCCGCACCACCCGGACCGCCCTGTGAACACACCGGTACTCCTCACCCTCGGCGCCACCCTGCTGGCCTGCCTGTTCGTGGTCCTCGGCGTCCACGCGTACGCCGCCGGCCGCGCCCAGCGCGCCGCCCTCGTCGAACGCCTCACCTCGGCCGGCGCGCCCCCGCCGGCGGGTCGCCGCCGCCGCTTCCCCGGCGTGGACCGGCGCCTGCGCCGGACGAAGCTCGGCAAGCGCATCGAGGTCAGGCTGGCGACGACCGGCCTGGACATGACCCCGGGCGAGTTCTTCGTCTACATGGCGGTGGGCGTCGTCGGCGTCTGGCTGGTCGCGGCCTCGCTCCTGGCCCCCTTCTTCGGCCCCGTGGCGGGCCTGATCGGGCTCTGGTCGGCGAACGCCTTCCTCGGCTGGCAGCGCTCCCGGCGCACCGAGCGGTTCATCAACCAGCTCCCCGAGCTGGCCCGCATCCTGGCCAACGCCACCCAGGCCGGGCTGGCCCTGCGCACGGCCATCGGGATCGCCGCCGAGGAGCTGGAGGCGCCGGCGGGCGAGGAGCTGGGGCGCGTCGCCGACCGCCTCGCCATCGGCCACTCCATCGACGAGTCCCTGGGCGAGCTGGCCGAGCGGCTCCCGTCGCGGGAGCTCGTCGTCCTCGTCTCCACCCTGGTGCTGTCCGCCCGCGCGGGCGGCACCATCGTCGACAGCCTGCGCAACCTCACGGTGACGCTGGAGCAGCGCAAGGAGACCCGCCGCGAGATCCGGACGCAGCTCTCGCAGGTGACCGTGACGGCGTACCTCGTCCCCGCGATCGGCCTCGGCTCCCTGCTGCTGGTCGACATGATGATGCCGGGCGCACTGGACCGGATGACGGGCGCCTTCATCGGGCAGACCGCGGTCCTGGTCGCCCTCGGGCTCTTCACCCTCGGCTTCGTCCTCATCCGCCGCCTGTCCAAGATCGACGTGTGAGGGGGACCGCGTGACCACCGTTCTCCTGGCCCTGCTCACGGCCCTGTCCGTCTTCGGCGTCTTCCACGGCATCCGGATGTACCGGGCCGACGTCAAGCTCCCGACCGACCTCGCGCTCGCCCTGGAGGTCGGCGCCACGCGCACCACGGCGGTCGGCTCGCTCGTGGACCGGATGGGCATCCGCTGGGCCCCGCTGGTCCTGCGCCTGATGGGGCCGAACCAGGTCGCGCGCAAACGCCGCCAGATCGACATGGCGGGCAACCCGGCCGGCCTGACCATCGACCGGTACGCGGCCCGCCGCGCGGTGTACGGCCTGCTGGGCGGCCTCGGTGCCTTCTCGATGCTGATCAACGGACAGCTCGTACCCGCCCTGTTGATGGTCGCCTTCGGCCTCTTCTGGATCGAGGCCGGCCTCTGGTCGGCGATCCGGGTCCGGCGCGACCACATCGAGCGGACCCTGCCGGACTTCCTGGACGTCCTCGCCGTCGTCGTCAGCGCGGGACTCGGCTTCCGGCAGGCCCTCGACCGGGTGGCGCACAAGTACGAGGGCCCCTGGGCCGACGAGATCCGCATCACCCTCCAGCAGATGGACATGGGCGTCAGCCGCCGCCAGGCCTTCGACGAGCTGCGCAGGCGCAACGACTCCGAACAGGTCGCGCAGTTCGTCACCGCGCTCCAGCAGGGCGAGGAGCTGGGCTCCCCGATCGTGGACACCCTCATCGCGATCGCCGAGGACATGCGCCGCACCGATGCCCAGAACGCCCGCCGGCGCGCCGCACGGGCCGTCCCCAAGGCCACGTTCGCCGTCACCATGTTCATGCTGCCCGGCACGCTGATCCTGCTCGTCTGCGGCTTCGTCTACGGGGCCGACGTCGACTTCGGCGCGATGCTCGGAGGCGGCTGACCCATGACGGCACCGGACCTCGCGCGGTACGGCGCCGTCGCCGGGTGGCGACGCGCGGTGGACGGGTGGCGGCACGACGCGGTGGCCGGGTGGCGGCGGCGCCCGCCGCGCCCCACCGGGCCGCCGCTCGCGCTCCAGGCCAACGCCCTGCAGGCGCTGTGCCGCCACGTCTTCGCGTTCCGGCTGGTGATGATCGCGCTGGGCGCCCCGCTGGCTCTCGGCCGCACCGCCCCCGGCGGGCCGACGTACCTGGTGGGCGCGGCGGTGCTGGTCACCTCCACGCTCTCGTACGCCCTCTTCCGCGACTGGGAGCGCTTCGGCCCGCTGCTGCTGCGCCACCGCTGGCTGCTCGTCCCGGACATGGCGCTCAGCGGCCTGCTGCTGATCACGGCGACGCCCGAGTCGCCGCTCGGCCCGGTCGCCGTCTGCACGCCGCTGCTGGCCGGACTGGTCTACGGCTGGCGCGGCTCGGCGCCCTACGCGGCCGTCCAGGCCGCCGCGGTGGCCGCCCTCGCGCAGGGCCCGACCCTGCCGGCCCTGTGCCTCCTGGCGGGCGCCGCCGGGGCCTGCCTGCGGGACCTCCTCTTCCGGTTCGGCTCGGCCGGCCAGGTCCTGACGGAGGCCCGCGCCCGGCTGGCGGCGGCCGAGGCGGTCCGCGCCGAACGGGAGCACCTAGCACGGGAGATGCACGACTCGGTGTCGAAGACCCTGCACGGTCTGGCCCTGGCGGCGGACGCGCTCTCCCGGATGCCGGACCCGGCGGCGGTCCGCGCCCAGGCCGGCCTGCTCGCGGGCGCGGCCCGCCGGGCGGCCGCCGAGTCCCGCGAGCTGCTGACCGAGCTGCGCCGCGACCCGGACGCGCCGGGCGTATCGCTGGCGGCCGAACTGCGCCGGGTCGCGGGAGACACGGAGCTCCGGCTCCCGGGACCCCTGCCGGTGGTGCCGGCCGCCGTCGCCCGGCACGTGGTGGCAGTGGCGTCGGAGGCGTTGGAGAACGCCCGCCGCCACGCGGACGCCGCGCACGTACGGGTCGAGGCCGCCGCCGACGGCTCCCGCCTCACCCTGACGGTCGAGGACGACGGCCGGGGCCTCCCCGGCGACGTCGACCTGCGGGCGCCGGGCGGCCCGGGCGCGCTGAGCGGCCGGGGACGCTTCGGCCTCGTCGGCATGGCGGAGCGCGCGGCGGCACTGGGCGCCCGCCTGGAGGTCGGCGCCCGCCCCTCGGGCCCCGGCACCCGCGTCCGCCTGGAACTGCCGCTGCCGGGGGCGGCAGGGGCGGCAGGGGTGGCCGGGGTGGCCGGGGCGGCTGCGGAGGCCGCGGCTCCGGCGGTCACGGCCGTCGTGCCGGAGGCGGGCCGGTGACCCCGATCCGCGTCCTGATCGCCGACGACAACCCGGTCGTCCGGGCGGGCCTCGCCACGCTCCTGGGCACGGCCCAGGGCATGGAGGTCATCCCCGCCCAGGCATCGGACGGCCGCGAGGCCCTGCTCCTGACCCGCCGGCACGCCCCGGACGTGATCCTGCTGGACGTCCGCATGCCGGGGGTCGACGGCATTTCGGCCCTGCCGCACCTGGTCCGGCTGGCGCCGGTGCTGATGCTGACGTACAGCCAGGAGCGGGAGGTCGTCCGGGAGGCCCTGCTCCTGGGCGCGGGCGGCTACCTGGTCCACGGCGAGTTCACGGCGGACGACCTGGTCCGGGCGGTCCGCGACGTCCGCGAGGGCCGCGCCCACTTCACCCCGACGGCGGCGAGCGCACTGGTCGCGGAGCTCCGGTCCTCTTCGCAACAGCAACGATCTGTGGCACAGTCTTCTGAGCGCATCCACAACTCTGTTGTGTTCGGCCTGAGTTCTCGGGAGGTGGAGATCATGGACCTGATCGCGTCCGGGATGAACAACCAGCGGATCGCCGCCGCGTGCTTCATCAGCGAGAAGACCGTCAAGAACCACATCAACCGCATCTTCGCGAAGCTCCAGAGCACGACCCGCAGCGAGGCGATAGCCCACTGGCTGGGAACCGCCCGTCCAGGAGTGACCGGCCATGGGTAGACGGAGTGCGCAGTGGGTCCGTAATTGGGCCCCGGGACCCTTGGTAACGACAGGTGACTCGCCGTACCGTCCGCAAACCAACAGCGGTACCGGCCCGGGAGGGAACCCCCATGTCACACACCTCGCTGCTGAAGGCGTCCGTCGAGGCGAAGATCCGGCTGAACGCATGGTCGGACACGACGGTCGCCCGAATCCGCAAGCGCTACGCGAACCTCGACCGCGGCCAGACGGCGTTCGAGTACCTCGGCATCATCCTCGTGATCGTCGTGATCATCGGGGCGATGGTCGGTACCGGCATCGGCACGGCGATCGTGAACCGCATTACGACGGCGATCGCGAACCTCACCGCCGGGGCGTGACCCCGCGGCAATGGAACGACCGGGGCCAGGTCTTTCCGCTCTACGCGGTGGTGGTGATCGGAACGGTCTTCGCCATCCTGGCGTTCTTCGTGTTCGGCCAGGCCGCCGTCGTCCGCAGTGACGCCCAGGGGGCGGCCGACGCCGCAGCACTGGCAGCAGCCCGGGAGGCCCGAGACAACCTCGTGCCGGGCCTGGACTTCGCCACGCTCAAGCCCGAGGACTGGCGGAACATCCTGGACGGAAAGTCCTTCGACCCGGCGGGAGCGTGTGCGGCGGCCGAGGACTTCGCGCGTCTGAACAAGGCGACGGGCACCTGTGCGCGCTCGCTCCTGCGGTTCAAGGTCGAAGTCACCACGGAGCGCACGGTGGGCGAGTCGGTCGTGCCGGGGACCGAGGGCATGCACGCTGCGGCCACGGCGGTGGGGGAGGTCGTGCCGCGATGTGAGCTGGGCTCTGCGCCTGATCCCTCCGGCACGCCGACCTCGACCCCCGCTCCCGCGCCGACAGCGTCCTCTTCCCCGCCACCCGTCGGTCCGGTGGTCATCAAGTGCAGGGGAGGGAAGACCATCAGATTCGACCCGTTGAAGCCCGAACCCTGGAGCACGCTGGCGCGAAGCCTTTTTGACGTGCGACTGGCCAGCTGACAGAGAACGAGAGACAAGGAAGCAGCTTAGATGAGCATTCGGAACACGGTGAAGGTGCGCGGGGGAGCGGCCGTTGCGATTGCGGCGGCATTGGTCCTCACCTTGGCCGGATGCGGGGACGACGGGAAGGCGAAGACGCCTCCGAGCACTCCGACGGCCGACAAGAACACGGACGCCGCGGCGCAGCCGCAGCCCTCGGCCGGCAAGCAGTCCTCGGCGCCTCCCCAGGTACTGGCGACTGTGAACGGTGAGGCCGGAGTCGTCTTGGCCGTCCACTCCGTGGTGCGCGACACCGGCGGTTTCGTCACGGTGAGCGGCCAGATCCAGAACACCGCCGACAAGCCCTTCGCCAACACGGCAGCTTGGCGAGGCAACGAACTCAAGACGAGCGGTGTCTCCGTCGCGGGCGTCAACCTGGTCGACAAGGCCGGGAAGAAGAGGTACTACGTCCTCCGGGACACGGAGGGGCGGTGTCTTTGCAGCACGGGCGTGGCCATCATCGAAGCCGGCCAGGCCGTTCCCTTCTTCGCCCAGTTCCCGGCGCCTCCCGCGAGCACCAGCGAGGTCGAGTTCAACTTCCCGACCTTCGCATCGACGACTCTGAAGATCTCCGGGTGACCCCATGACCACACGCCATCGCGCCATCGCAGCGACCGCCCTGGCGGGTTTGGTCGTCGCCGGATCCCACCTCATCGGCGCATCGGCCGCCCACGCCGACGACGTCAAGCCCTCCGTCCCCCCCGGCACCGAGCCGTCCGCCTCCGCACCCGTCGCCATCGACTCCAACGCCCCCGGCCTGAAGATCCCGCAGGGCGGGACCCTCGCCCCCGTCAAGGTCCTCGACATCGCCGAAGTGGTCGAAGACCTCGGCGGTGAGCAGCGGCGTCAGGAGACGAACCAGACCGTCATGATGGCCCTGCAGTCCGAGGTGCTGTTTCCCGAGAACAGCGCCGTCTTCAACGCGCAGGCCGCCGCCCGGATTCAGGCCGTCGCCAACGAGATCAACCAGCAGAAGGCGACCCGCGTCCGCGTCTTCGGGTTCACCGACGACCAGGGCAGCTACGAGCACGGCAAGGAGCTGTCCAAGCAGCGGGCCGACGCCGTGCAGGCGGAGTTGGCCAAGACCGTGAACGCCCCCGGCGTCGTCTTCGACGTCCGGGGGTACAGCGAGGACTACCCGATCGCCGACAACAGCACCGAGGAAGGCCGCAAGAAGAACCGCCGCGTGGAGATCACCTTCCCGCGGAGCGAGAAGTAGCCCCCCGGAGTGCGGCAGCCGCCACCTCCGCGGTGGGCCGGACCGGGCCGGGGCCCGGGATCGGGGCCGCGGCCGCGGCCCCCTCGGTCGGGATCGCGAGCCGGTCCAGCGGGGGCGCGGCCACCGCAACGGGCAAAGGAGTCCGCCCCCGGCGGCCCGATGCTGCGCCGCGAGGCGCCGCGCCGGCGGCCTTCCCGTCCGCGCCGGGGACCCCCGTCCGCGCCGGGGACCCCCGTCCGCGCCGGGGACCCCGCCCGGGCGGGGGCGGACCGGCCCCCCGCTACGCGTCGTGGTGCGCCTGCGTGATGAGGTCCGTGGCGACCTCCAGGGCCGCCTGCCGCGTCTCCTCCGGGTCGCCCTCCACGTGCTGGAGGAACATCATCCCGGCGTGCAGCGTGAACAGTGCGCTCACGCACCGCACTTGGTCCGCCAGCGCCCCGTCCTCCGTGCGCAGCAGCTCCACCAGCCGGAACAGCCGCTGCTTCACCGTGTCGCCGATGCTGAGCTCGCGCGTCGTCGCCTGGTTCTCCTGCATGAAGCGGTACAGCGGCGCCCCCGCCGCCATGGCCTCGCTGTAGCGGCGCAGCACCTCCCGTTTGGTCTCCAGCGTGCGCGGCTGCTCCTCCGCCCAGCGGATCAGCTCGTCGATGGGCCGGGTGAGGTCCTCGAAGAGGCTGATGATGATGTCCTCCTTGGTCTTGAAGTGGTAGTACAGCGCCGCCTTCGTGACCTCGAGCCGCTCCGCGATCTCGCGCAGGGACGTCTTCTCGTACCCCTGCTCGGCGAAGAGCTCCAGCGCGATGTCCTGGATGCGCTGGCGCGTGTTCCCACGGCGCGGCTGCGGACCGCTGCTGGAGCTGGTGGCCATGTCTCTCCTCGAAAGATTACTTACTTGACGCCCGGCTAGTGGCCGGTCTACCTTCGCCAGTGTAGTGAACTAGCCGGGCGACAAGTAAGTTCCCGGTGCGGCAAGAAGTGCCAGGGGAGTGGACATGAGCAGCGAGACGGTCACCACGGCGGACACCTCGAAGGAGGTGAAGCCGCGCAGCGTCCGGGTCGTCCTCATGGCGCTCATGATCGCGATGTTGCTGGCCATGCTCGACAACATGATCATCGGCACTGCGATGCCCACGATCGTGGGCGAGCTCGGCGGCCTGGAGCACCTCTCCTGGGTGGTCACCGCCTACACGCTCGCCACCGCGGCCTCCACGCCCATCTGGGGCAAGATCGGCGACATGTACGGCCGGAAGGGCTCCTTCCTCGCCTCGATCGTCATCTTCCTCATCGGTTCCGTGCTCAGCGGCATGGCGCAGGACATGGGCCAGCTGATCGGCTTCCGCGCGGTCCAGGGCCTCGGCGCCGGTGGTCTGATGGTCGGCGTCATGGCGATCATCGGCGATCTGATCCCGCCCCGTGAGCGCGGCAAGTACCAGGGCATGATGGCCGGCGTGATGGCCCTCGCCATGATCGGCGGACCACTGGTCGGCGGCACCATCACCGACCACATGGGCTGGCGCTGGTCCTTCTACATCAACATCCCCCTCGGCGCCGTCGCCCTCGCGATGGTCACCGCCGTCCTGCACCTGCCCAAGAAGACGGAACGGGCCCGCCCCAAGATCGACTACCTGGGCGCGGCGCTGCTCACCATCGCCATCACCTCGACCGTGCTCGTCACGACCTGGGGCGGCACCGAGTACCCCTGGGGCTCCGCCGAGGTCATCGGCCTGATCGCGGTCGGCGTGGTGTCCACCGCCGCGTTCCTCTACGTGGAGACCAAGGCCGCCGAGCCGGTCATGCCGCTGCACATCTTCCGCAGCCGCAACTTCACCCTCATGTCCGTGATCGGCTTCCTGGTCGGTTTCGCGATGTTCGGCGGCGTGCTCTACCTCCCGCTGTTCCAGCAGTCGGTGCAGGGTGCCTCCGCCACCAACTCGGGCCTGCTGCTCCTGCCCATGCTGCTCTCGATGATGGCGGTCTCGCTGATAGCGGGCCGCGTCACCACCAGCAGCGGCAAGTACAAGATCTTCCCGATCATCGGCGGCGCGCTCATGGTCGTCGGGCTCTTCCTGCTCGCGACGATGGACACCGGCACCACGCGCCTGATGTCCGGCGTCTACATGGCGGTCCTCGGCGCCGGCCTCGGTTTCCTGATGCAGATCACCATGCTCGTCGCACAGAACAGCGTCGAGATGAAGGACATGGGCGTCGCCTCCTCCTCGGCGACCCTCTTCCGCACCCTCGGCGGCTCCTTCGGCGTGGCCCTGATGGGCTCCCTGTTCACCACCCGGGTGACGGACACCATGCGGGACCGCCTGGGCCCGGAGGCGGCCACCGCCGCCGGCTCCGCCCAGCTGGACGCCGCCAGCCTGGCCAAGCTGCCCGAGGCCGTGCGCGACGCCTACCAGCACGCGGTGGCCGCCGGTACGCACTCGGCCTTCCTGCTCGGCGCGGCCATCGCCGTACTGGGCTTCGCGGCCGCCTGGTTCGTCAAGGAGGTCCCGCTGCGCGGGGCCGGCCCCGCGGCCCCGGCCGACGGCGCGGACGAGGAGCGGGGCGCCCCGGCCCCGCAGGCAGCCCCGGTCCACTGACCTGACGGCGCCCGCGACGGCGCGTCGCGACGGCGACGGCACGTACACGACACGTACACGGCGCGGCCCCGGCCCCGGCGGACCAGACCGGTCCGCCGGGGCCTCGACGCAGGGGCCGCCGAGGGGGAGGAAGTCCCCGCCGTCGTGGAACAGGACCGTCGGGCCGGCAACCGCGCCCACACCGCGAGGCGCTCGACCTGGCGCTCACCCGGCTCGGGGACCACGGCCGGCCGGCCTCCCCGCCCGGACCGCCTCGGACGCCGCCGGGGCCTGCCCGGCCTCCTGACACGCCGTCCGGCGGCGAACGGGTGACGGTCGGCGCCCCGGCCCGCCCGCCGGTGTTCCCTGGGTCGCGCAACCCCCGTACGACGCCCTGGCCGGAGCCCGTACGGGGCCTCCGTACGAAGGCCGCATCGGAGGCCGCAACCGAAGGGCGGGTACGGAGGACCCGTACGCGCCCCCGTGCCGCCGCCCCCCCCAGGAGGTCACCGTGATCGAACCGAGCCAGCTCTCCGACCCCGCCGTCCGCGCCTTCGTCACCGCCGTCAACGCGGGCGACCAGCAGGCCTTCCGGGCCGCCGTCGCCCCCGGCGCCACCATGTCCGACGACGGCTCGGACCGCGACCTCGCGCAGTGGAGCGAGAAGGAGGTCTTCTCCTCCGCGGGGCACATGGCGGTCGTCTCCGAGTCCGACGGCGGGCGCGCCCTGGTCGTCGACTACCGCAACGACACCTGGGGCGAGATGCGCACCGCCTGGCGCTTCGACGTCGACGCCGACGGCCGCGTCAGCCGCTTCGAGACCGGCCAGGCCTGACCCCCCGCCGGCGCCGCGGGCACCGCGGCCCCCGCGCGAACGGACGGTTCCGGGGGCGCCCGTACGCCCTCGGACCGCCCTCCGCCCGGGGCTCCCGTACGGGTGAAAGCGCGCCCGGTGTCGTTCCGGCCCGCCGCGGGCGCCCGTTGGACCGGGCATGAAGCGCACCCGTATCGCCGCTCTCGCCCTCGCCGCGGCCGCCGCGGCCGTCGCCCCCGCCCTCGGGCAGGCCGCCACCGCCGCGGAGGGGACGGTGTTCCTCCAGGACCCGGCGGGCGGCGAGAAGGCCATGAAGTCGATGTGGACCAAGGACGAGATGCACAAGGTGGAGGGGCAGTTCCGCTTCCACCCGGGGGTCCGGTACGAGACGGTCACGAAGCCCGGCCCCTCGGGCGCTCCCGAGTGGGAGCGCAAGGTCGCCGACCCCGAGACCCTGGCGTGGCAGCCCTCGTACGAGTTCGCCTGGTCGGTGTCGGACTCGACGGTGGTCAAGAAGGCGCTGACGACCAAGGAGGGCGGGCACCCCGTCGTGGTGCACGCCGTACTGCGCGACGCGAAGGGGGCCCGGGCCGCAGAAGTGCGCCGGGAGCTGGCCGACAGCGCGGCGACGGGCCGGCAGAAGGTCGCGGGCGGGAAGCGGATCGCGTGCGACACCGGGGAGTACACGGTGGAGTGGTCGCTCACGCGCTCGGGCTACGGGACGCTCACCGGGACCCTGCGCTGGGACTCCGACTGCGAGCAGTACCGCACGGCGTTCGCCGCGGAGCACGGGAAGCAGGGCTGAGGCCGGCCGCCCCGTGCACCTCGTGGGTGCGCGGAGGGCGACTGGGCCGACGACGGGCCTCGGATCGAGTGCCGTAAGCGGCCGTCCTGCCGCACGGGGGTGGGGGGCGACACGGGGAAGTCCCCTGACGGCGGGGGCCCTCAGCGCTTCTTGGCGGCCTCGCCCGCCGTGGCGGCGATGTCTTCGAGCACGGCCTTCGGATCGCCGGACGGCTCCACCGCGCGCCCGATGTTGCGCTTGATGGTGTCGCTGACCGTCACCCAGGACGGGTCGTTCACCGGGTAGAGCTGGGCGCCGCGCAGGGCGGTCAGGAACTGCTGGTCGTTCTTGCCGGGGCCGTCGCCGGCCGGGGTCCGCGAGGCGGAGACGGTGGACGGCAGCAGGTGGTAGCGGTCGGCGAAGTCCGACAGGTTCGCGTCCTGGTAGACGAAGTCCAGGAACGCCCCGATCTCCGCGCGCCTGCCGTTCTGCTTGAAGGCCATCATCCAGTCGGCGACGCCGACGGCCGGAGGCGTCTCCCCGGAACCGAGGGTGTCCGAGACCGGCATGGGGACGGTGCCGACGCCGATGCCCTTGGCCGCGGCCTCGTGGGCCAGCGAGGGGTAGCCGTTGAGCATGCCGACCTCGCCGCGCAGGAAGGCGCTGAAGGCGTCGGCGCGGTTGAGCCGGCCGGGCGGGGTCGGGCCGACGAGCCCTGGCGTGACCAGGTTGTCCTTGACCCAGCGCCAGGTGTCGATGTTCTGGTCGGAGGCCAGGCTGTAGTTGCCGCTGCTGTCGGCGTAGCCGCCGCCGTTGCTCAGCTCCCAGATCATCGCCTCCGCGTGCGCCTCCTCGGGGCCCAGGGGCATCGCGTACGGGTACTTCACGCCCTTGTCCTTGAGGGCCTTGGCGGCGGACTTGAGGTCGGACCAGGTCTTGGGGGCGGTGGCGCCGGCCTTCGTGAAGAGCGCCTCGTTGTAGAACAGCAGGCGGCTGCTCGCCACGAAGGGGAGGCCGTAGAGGGTGTTCCCGACGGAGCCCGCCTCGGCGAGCGGCTGGAGGAAGTTCGCCTCGGCGGTGACCGAGAGGAGCTCGTCCGCGGAATAGAGCTTGCCCTGGGCCGCGTAGTCCGAGTAGGCGCCCATGAGAGCCAGGTCAGGCGCCTTGCCGGCGCTGACCATACGGGAGACCTCGCGGTCGATGTCGGTCCACGGCAGGAGTTGCACCTCGACGGTGATACCGGGATGGGCCTTGGTGAAATCAGCGGTGACCTTGTCCCAGTAGGCCTTGGAACTGGTGGCCGGAGTGGCGCCGTATTCGGCCGCGACCAGGCGAAGCGTACCGCTGTCACCTGCGTCGTCGGGGGCTCCGCATCCGGCCAGTGGTGTCAGCAGACCGAGCGCGACCGTGGTGGCGGCCGCGCCGAATATTCTTCGTCGCACGGGTGTATTCCCCTGATTTTCTTTTGGATCGCGTTATTACTTATGAGTTA
Source organism: Streptomyces sp. NPDC058674 (assembly GCF_042716505.1). Lineage (NCBI taxonomy): Bacteria > Bacillati > Actinomycetota > Actinomycetes > Kitasatosporales > Streptomycetaceae > Streptomyces > Streptomyces sp. NPDC058674. Next base: position 8,822 of record NZ_JBHXSC010000024.1, on the reverse strand, counting down.
CTCCGGACCGGCGTGTCCCTCCATGGCCCGTTGGCCGGAATTCTCTCCCGAAGGCGGGCGGTTGATTCCCTTGGGGCCGTACTTGTGGTCAATGCTCCAAGTGGGGCTTTTCGGCCTGGTGTTTTCCGATATGTGATCCACAGGCCGAACGCGCGTAGACATGCCGAAAAAGCCGAAAGAGCCGAAAGGCCCGCTTCCGGTGACGGAGCGGGCCCTGGCGGTCCTGCGGGGGCGGGGCGGGGCGGGCCTGAGGCCGGCCGGTCAGTCGGCGAACTCGCCCGCGTACGGGTCGGGCTCGCCCGTTTCCGGGTTGCGGCCCTCCTGCCAGCGGCGCTGCGCCTTGCGCCAGTGCACGAAGCTGAGGTGGCCGCCGTCCCAGAAGGTGATGCTGACGGGGCTCACGTCGAACTCGTCGTTGCAGAGCCGGTAGAGGAACTCGGCCATCCCGTACGGGTACACGGCGAAGGGGTCGGCCGTGTGCCGCCCGCACACCAGGACCGGCCAGCGGTCCGGGTCGGGGTCCGAGGTCAGCCAGCACAGGATGTCGGACCCGCCGGTGACGCCCCAGGCGACGATCGCCTCCGGGTCCGCGTCGAAGGCGGCCCGGCCGCCCTGCGCCTTCCAGGCCTGCCGGACGTTGGCGGTCTCCTCGGCCATCTGGGCCGGGTCCCACTGGAGCCCGGGCTTCGGCAGCGGCAGCAGGATGCTGGCCTCGCCGTTGATGGAGCCGGCGCCGTAACGGCCCATGAAGGCGATGAAGTCGGCCGGGAACCCGGTTCCCCAGGTCACCTCGACCGCCGACCAGTCGATGTCCTCGTCGGCGCCGTGCGTCGCCGGCATGATCTGCTCCAGCGCCTTGATCCGCGCGTTCTCCGTCATGCCGCTCCCCTGCCACCCCAGCTCAACCGCCCCAACCTACCGCCGGTGAGGTGCCTCGCCTAGCCGGGTGTGAGACGCCCGGGTACGTCCACGTTCACGGTGGTACCGACGTGCAGCCCCCAGCCGGCCATGGCCCCGGCCGACGCCTCCAGGACGTGGCGGGAGCGGAGGCGGGGGAGTCCGAGGCGGCCCGGGGCCATCGTGGTGACCGCGAGCACCCGCAGGTGCCGGTCGAGGTGGGCCACGTCGATCGGGAACCGCATCCGGAAGGTGTGCACGCTCGCCGCCGGGGTGAGCAGCAGCGCCCCCTCGATGCCGTCCCGCCCGAGCAGTCCGCGGGTGCGGGCCCGGTAGGAGGCGGCGATCTCCAGGGGTATCGCCGCTGTCCCGACCCAGAGCGTGGCCGGACCGTCGTGCCAAGTCGCCATGGCGGCACCTTAAGTGGTCGTGGTCCCGTCCGGGTGTGCCGGTCCCGTCCCGGGGGGTGCGGGTCCGCTGCCGGGGCCCGCCCCGGACCCCCGCGCCTCGAACACCGGCGGGGCTGGAGGCGCGCCGACGGGGCTGAGGGGCGTGCGCTCTGGCGGGTCGGGGCGGGCGGGCCTACCGTTCGGCGGATGGGCGTGGTCGTGATCGTGCTTGCCGCCGCGTACGGCCTGGTCGCGGGGCTGCTGCTGCCGCGCGCCGCGTACCGGCTGTCCGTGGAGCCGGGCCGGCCCTGGCGGGACCGCTGCCCGCGGGGGCATCCGCTGGCCGGCTGGCTCGGCCCGGCGCGCTGCCGCGCCACGGTCGCCACGCACGGCCCGCATAGCCCGGGCGGCCCGGGCGGCGCGGGCGGAGGGGCTGGCCCGCACGGCCCGGGCGGAGGCGGCGACGCGGGCGGCCGGGGTGGGCACGGCGGAGAGGCGGGCGCGGCTCCCGGCTGGCTTCCCGCCGCGCCCGCGCGGCCGTGCGCCGGGCACGCCTACGGACGGCGGGCGGCTCCCGTGGCGCTGCTGACCGGGGCCGTCTGCACCGCGCTCGGGTCCGCGGTCGGAGCGCGCCCGGAGGTGGTGGCGTACGCGGGGCTCGCCCCGGTGCTCGTGCTGCTCGGCCTCGTGGACCGTGCCGTGCACCGGCTGCCCGACGTGGTGACCCTGCCGCTCGCCGCGGCGGCCGCGGCCCTGCTCGGCGCGGCGGCCCTGGTGCCCGGCGGACCCGGCGGACCGGACGGGACCGGCCCGTCCGGCTCCTGGCGTCTCGCACTGCTCGGCGGCTGCGCGCTCGGAGCCGCGTACCTCGTGCTGTTCCTGGTGAACCCCGCCGGGATGGGCTTCGGCGACGTCAAGCTGGCGCTCTCCCTGGGGGTCGCTCTTGGGTGGTACGGGTGGGGGGTATGGGCCACCGGGGCATTCCTCGGCTTCCTCTACGGGGCCCTGTACGGCCTCGTCCTTGTCCTGCGGGGCTCCGCGACCCGCAGCCAGGGCTTCGCCTTCGGCCCCTTCATGATGGCCGGGGCTCTCACCGGAGTGCTGCTGGGTGGTTTCGGAGCGTAGTCGTGGCGCGGCAATGCACGCATCACGCTTTACGAAGGGTTATGGTGGAACCCCCCCCTCGGGCCGGTCCGTATCCCCCCCACGGACCGGCCCGTTTTTTGTTCTCCGGGCCCTTCGCCCCCTTCTGGGGGAAAGGCGCAGGTCAGCCCCGCTGGGCCCAGATGTTGGTGCCGGGGGTGGAGACCGCGAGGGAATCGATCTCCGTCAACTCGGCCTCGGAGAGCGGCACGCCGTCCAGCGCGGCCACGTTCTCCTCCAGCTGCCTGACGCTCGACGCACCGATCAGGGCCGAGGTCATCCGCTCGTCGCGGAGCACCCACGTCAGCGCCAGCTGGGCCAGCGACTGGCCGCGCCGCGCCGCGATCTCGTTCAGCCCCGCCAGGCGGCGCAGCACCTCGTCCGACAGCAGGTCCGGGTCGAGGGACTTGCCCTGGGAGGCCCGCGAGCCCTCCGGGATGCCCTTGAGGTACTTGCCGGTGAGCAGCCCCTGCGCGAGCGGCGCGAAGGAGATGCAGCCCATGCCTGCCTCCTCCAGGGTGTCCAGCAGCCCGTCCTCCTCGGTCCAGCGGTTGATCATGGAGTACGAGGGCTGGTGGATCAGCGGCCGCACCCCCATCCCGCGCAGGATCCGGGCGGCCTCGGCCGTCTGCTCCGCGGTGTAGGAGGAGACGCCCACGTAGAGGGCCTTGCCCTGCCGGACCGCGGACGCCAGGGCGCCCATGGTCTCCTCCAGCGGGGTCTCCGGGTCGAAGCGGTGCGAGTAGAAGACGTCGACGTAGTCCACGCCCATCCGCCGGAGCGAGGCGTCGAGCGAGCCCAGCAGGTACTTGCGGCTGCCCCACTCGCCGTACGGGCCGGGGTGCATGAAGTAGCCGGCCTTGGTGGAAAGGACCAGCTCCTCGCGGTGGGAGGCGAAGTCCTGCGCGAAGATCTTGCCGAAGTTGAGCTCGGCCGAGCCGGGGGGCGGGCCGTAGTTGTTCGCCAGGTCGAAGTGGGTGACGCCCAGGTCGAAGGCCCGGCGCAGGATCGCCCGCTGGGTCTCCAGGGCCTTGTCGTCGCCGAAGTTGTGCCAGAGGCCGAGGGAGATCGCGGGGAGCTTGAGCCCGCTGTGGCCGGTGCGTCGGTACTGCATGGAGTCGTAGCGCGAGGGCTCTGCCCGATAGGGATTGGTATCAGTCACGTTGTCCTCCCTATCACGGAGTTGTGACAGACCGAGTTGGGTACCCCATCCCCCCGCGCAGTAATGTGGCGCACTCGGGGGACCGCAATTCGCACGGGGGCATTGCACGGAGGGGCTGGAAGATCGTGAAGCTGCGCGACCTGGTGTACAGGCTCTACGCACGCCGGGTGGAAGGCCGCCTCGACCATGACGCGGCGCCCAAGCACATCGGCGTCATCCTGGACGGGAACAGGCGCTGGGCGAAGGCGTCCGGAGGAACGACGGAGCAGGGCCACCAGGCCGGAGCCGACAAGATCTCCGAGATGCTGGGCTGGTGCACCGAGACGGACGTCGAGGTCGTCACCCTGTGGATGCTCTCCACGGACAACCTGGACCGGCCCGAGGTCGAGCTCCGACCGCTGCTCAACATCATCGAGAACACCGTGCGGGGCCTCGCCGCGGACGGCCGGTGGCGCGTCCACCACGTCGGGAACCTGGACATCCTGCCCGCCCGGACCCAGACGGTGCTCAAGGAGGCCGAGGAGGCCACCCGCGACGTCGACGGGATACTCGTCAACGTCGCCGTCGGCTACGGCGGCCGCCAGGAGATCGCCGACGCGGTCCGCTCGCTGCTCCTGGAGCACGCGCGGAAGGGCACCTCCTTCGAGGAGCTGGCCGAGATCCTGGACATCGACCACATCGCCGAGCACCTCTACACGCGCGGCCAGCCCGACCCGGACCTCGTGATCCGCACCAGCGGCGAGCAGCGGCTGTCCGGATTCATGCTCTGGCAGAGCGCCCATTCGGAGTACTACTTCTGCGAGGTCTTCTGGCCCGCCTTCCGCAAGGTCGACTTCCTCCGGGCCCTGCGCGACTACGCGGCCCGTCACCGGCGGTACGGGACCTGATCCCCGCGGGGGCGCGCGCCGCTCCCGGCCGTATCCCCACCCCGCCGCCCCCTCCCCCGGAACCCTTCACCAGGGATTCACCGAGCGTCCGTCATATGCCATGGCATGGCCTGGCCTGATCGGGGAATATCCCTTTCAGGTCGATGCCCGATCCACGGGTGTCGAGTCTCAGCGGACGGCATGGGGTCGTCCGCCCGGGAGGCCCTTTGCACCAGGACGCGCGTGCGGTTCGCACGGTCGGAGTGGAGGGCCGGAAATCGGCCCTGGCATGGGTGCCGATGACCGGTCCGGTCTTCATGGCCCGACCTCTTCCGAGGGGGTACGTCCTTCCGTGGTGACCAGCACGAAGCGCCGCCTGCCAGACAGGCGGACCTATGTCCTCGACACCAGCGTCCTGCTGGCAGACCCCAACGCGATCATCCGCTTCGACGAGCACGAGGTCGTGCTCCCGATCGTGGTGATCACCGAGCTGGAGGCGAAGCGGCACCATCCCGAACTCGGCTACTTCGCGCGCCAGGCCCTGCGCCTGCTCGACGACTTCCGGGTCCGGTACGGACGCCTCGACGCCCCCATCCCGCTGGGCGATCTGGGCGGCACCCTGCGTGTCGAGCTCAACCACTCCGATCCGGGTGTCCTGCCCGCCGGCTTCCGGTTGGGGGACAACGACTCGCGAATCCTCGCCGTCGCCCGCAACCTCCAGGCCGAGGGGTACGACGTCACGGTCGTCTCGAAGGACCTCCCGCTGCGCATCAAGGCCTCCTCCGTGGGGCTGATCGCAGAGGAGTACCGCGCGGAGCTCGCGATCACCGCTTCGGGCTGGACGGGGATGAGCGAGCTCGCCCTGTCCGGGGAGCAGGTGGACCTCCTCTTCTCGGAGGAGCGGCTCTACGTCCCGGAGGCCGCCGAACTGCCGGTGCACACCGGGCTGGTCCTCCAGTCCGAGCGCGGCAAGGCGCTGGGCCGGGTCACGGCGGACGGGAACGTGAAGCTCGTACGGGGCGACCGCGAGGCCTTCGGGCTGCACGGCCGCAGCGCCGAGCAGCGGATCGCGCTCGACCTCCTGCTCGATCCGGAGATCGGGATCCTCTCGATGGGCGGCCGCGCCGGCACGGGCAAGTCGGCGCTGGCACTGTGCGCGGGCCTGGAGGCCGTGCTGGAGCGGAGGCAGCATCAGAAGGTGATGGTCTTCCGGCCGCTGTACGCGGTGGGCGGCCAGGAGCTCGGCTACCTGCCGGGCGACGCCTCCGAGAAGATGAGCCCCTGGGCGCAGGCGGTCTTCGACACCCTCTCGGCGGTGGCCGGGCGCGAGGTCATCGAGGAGGTGCTGAACCGCGGGATGCTGGAGGTCCTGCCGCTCACGCACATCCGCGGGCGCTCGCTGCACGACGCCTTCGTGATCGTGGACGAGGCGCAGTCGCTGGAGCGCAACGTCCTGCTGACCGTCCTGTCCCGGATCGGGGCCAATTCGCGGGTCGTCCTGACCCACGACGTGGCCCAGCGGGACAACCTCCGGGTCGGCCGGTACGACGGAGTGGTCGCCGTGGTCGAGAAGCTGAAGGGCCATCCGCTCTTCGCCCACATCACGCTGACCCGCTCCGAGCGCTCGCCGATCGCGGCGCTGGTCACCGAGATGCTCGAGAACCTCTGACCTCCCGCGCCCCGGTGGAAGGGGCAAAAACCGCATAGCGGGAAGGCGAGTTGACGCCGCCCGGCAAAGGCCGTGAAGCCTAGCCGGGCGGCGTCGCGCTGCACAGCCCTTTGCCGGAAACAGCGCCGTCCCGCCGGGTGTGACCTTTCCCACGCAACGGAGAATTGCCCTGCGGCGTCGCTGTCCGGCAGAGTCTGTTCTCCGTCAGGCCCCGCATACGGCACACCTGTATCTCCCGTGAGGTACGCGCAGCACCACAACTCCACAGTCGTCGCCGTATGCCGCCCGGATCATCACGAGGCAGTTCCCGTGAGGGAGTTGCCCACGGGCCCGCGTCTCCAGTGACCGTAGAAGCACGGAGGCCAGTGTCGAGGGCACTCGTGCGCCCGCCCGGTCACTGCGGACGCTGCTGGAAGGACACCATGTGAGCCGGATCTCGGTCCGGGGGTTCGCAGTGGCTTCGGCCACCGCGGTCACCACCGTCGGCGCAGTCGTGGGAGTCGCCACCGGCGACCCCTCCTCGAACGATCTCGAGACGACCGCGTCCGGCGCGACTCTCCTCACAGAAATCCCGGTCGGCGACCAGGCCCAGGTCCAGAGCGCGTCCCTGACGCAGCAGGCCGACGCCATCGTCCACGCCGTCGACGCCGACTCCAAGCGCTCGGCCGAGGAATCGGCCCGCATCGAGGCCGCCGAGACCGCCAAGGCCAAGAAGGCGGAAGCGGAGAAGGCCGAGAAGGCGAAGGCCGAGAAGGCGAAGGCGGACGCCGAGGCCAAGGAGAAGCGGGAACGCGAGGAGAAGGAGCAGGTCGCCAGCCGGTCCGCGGCCCGCGACGCCGGCGACTTCGCGCCCCAGAGCTCCTACACGGTCGCGCAGGTCAAGGCCATCGCCCAGCAGATGGTCCCGGCGGGCCAGTTCCAGTGCTTTTCGAACATCATCAACCAGGAATCCACCTGGAACTACAAGGCCGTCAACTCCTCCTCGGGAGCCTACGGCCTGGTCCAGGCGCTTCCGGGCTCGAAGATGGCCTCGGCCGGAGCCGACTGGCGCACCAACCCCGCCACGCAGATCAAGTGGGGCCTCAACTACATGAACGAGCGGTACGACAGCCCGTGTGGAGCCTGGAGCTTCCACCAGGCCAACGGCTGGTACTAGCAGCGCCGAGCCGTACCCGCCCGACTCCGGGGAGCCCCGCACCGTCCTACGGTGCGGGGCTCCCCGCGTGTACGGTCGGTCGAGGTCAGACCAGTGGGCGGGGGAAGGGAACGACATGTCGAAGTGGGCAGGCTGGCTGGGCCGGCTCGGGAACAGGCTGAACCGGATGGAGGCGCGGCTCGACGAGCGGCGCGCCGAGGTCGAGGCCGAGACGCGCGGCGACCTGCCCGGGTCCGCGGCGTCCGCCCCGGACCGGTCGGCCGTCGCGGGGACCGCCGTCCCGCCGCCGGCGGCGAAGACGCCCGCGTCCCGCCCCGACCCCGTGGCGGTGGTCCCGTGGGGCGTGCGCGTGGCCGCCGAGGTGAGCTGGCGGCTGCTGCTCCTCGCCGGGATGCTGTGGGTGCTGATGAGGGTGATCAGCGAAGTCCGCCTGGTCGTCCTGGCGTTCGCGGCCGCCCTCCTCGTCACGGCGCTGCTCCAGCCCTTCGTGGTCCGGCTGCGCCGCCTCGGCCTGCCCCGGGGCCTGGCCACCGCCGTCACGGCGATCCTCGGCTTCGTCGTCATCGGGCTCGTCGGCTGGTTCGTGGTCTGGCAGGTGATGGACAACCTGGACGACCTCTCCGACCGGGTCCGCGACGGCATCAACGAGCTGAAGCTCTGGGCACTGGACAGTCCGTTCCACGTGACCGAGAAGCAGATCAACGACATCGCGAAGAACCTGAGCGAGACGATCGGCACCAACACCGAGGAGATCACCTCCGCCGGCCTGCAGGGCGTGACGGTGCTCGTCGAGGTCCTGACCGGCATCCTGCTCGCGATGTTCTCGACGCTCTTCCTGCTCTACGACGGCAAGCGCATCTGGACCTGGGTGCTCGGCCTGGTCCCCGCCCCGGCCCGGCCGGGTGTGGCCGGCGCCGGCCCGCGCGCCTGGCGGACGCTGACCGCGTACGTGCGCGGCACGGTCCTGGTCGCGCTCATCGACGCCACCTTCATCGGCCTCGGCCTCTACTTCCTCGATGTGACGATGGCCGTGCCGCTCGCGGTCTTCATCTTCCTGTTCGCCTTCATCCCCCTCGTCGGGGCCGTCATCTCGGGCGCCCTCGCGGTGGTCGTGGCCCTGGTGACCCAGGGGCCTTTCATCGCGCTGATGGTGCTCGCCGTGGTCCTGGCGGTGCAGCAGATCGAGGGGCACGTGCTCCAGCCGTTCATCCTCGGCCGGGCGGTACGGGTGCACCCGCTGGCGGTGGTCCTCTCCGTGGCGGCGGGCGGCATGATCGCGGGGATCGGCGGCGCGGTGGTCGCCGTACCGCTGGTCGCCGTCACCAACACCGCGGTGGGCTACCTGAGGGCGTACTCGCGCGAGCAGCAGCTCCACGGCGCGGTGCCGGTCGGCCCCGGGCCGCACGGAGCCACGTCGGCGGAGCCGGCGCCGGACGGCCCCGCGGTCTAGGTGTATTGATCACGAGCGTTGTTGACACTCGGCAGGTCTTGAACATGACGAAGACCTCCGGTGTGGTGGGAGCTGTCTAGGAACTCACCA
>NZ_JBHXSC010000023.1:31257-93878 GCF_042716505.1 Streptomyces sp. NPDC058674 | reverse complement strand
CCCCAGGGGTCGGTGGCCTTCACGTCCGCGCCCAGGTCTCCGCCGCCGCCGACGCGCACCGCGTTGTGGCAGCCGTCCCGGCGCATGAGGTCGCGGACCGCGTCCTCGAACTGGGAGTGGTGCAGGGTGTCCAGCTGGGCCAGCCCGTATCGCAGGCCCTGTGCGCGGACCGCTTCCCACCGGGCTTTCTGCTGCTGCTGGCGGATCCAGGTTCCGCCGGCCAAGGCCGCGAGCACGCCGGTGACGGCCAGGACCCACCAGTGGGCCAGCAGCCAGTTGATCAAGGCCACTGCCAAGGCGACGGCCGCGACCCCGGCCACGAGGATCTCGAGCAGTCGGTCCTCCGCGCGCTGTTGTCGTCTGCCCGGCCTGCGTGTACGCCGCCGCGCCGGCGGACGCCGGGCCGTCGCCCGGCCTTTGCGGGCACGCGGGCTCATCGGCTGGCCTGCGCGACGCCGCTCGCGAGTTGGCCCAGGAAGTTCAGGATTCCCTGGCCGACCGGGGTGGGAGCAAGCAGGACTCCCAGCGCCAGGACGATGACCACGGTCATCTTCTCGTCGAAGCGGCTACGGGATTCAGTGCGCCGCCGCAGTCGGATAAATACGATGACTGCGAGCAGCAGCGCCACGTTGATGGTCAGCAACCGTTCAGCCTCCCCCACCGGCCATCACCACGCAGGGTAGGCGACACGCTACCCGCAGCCTCCTGTGTAGTCGGGCGTCGGAAAGGTTGGAGGCGGGTTGCCCTCTTATGGCACAAAGACGTCGGACCTGGCCGGATACCGCACCAGCCGGGCTCGGCTTCGCCTTAGCGGCCCGGCCGGGGCCGGATCTGCAAGACGGCACCGAGCTGACGTTCGGTGAGCTCCTCGGCTCTCTGGAAGGTCCCGCGAGCATGAAGAGTCCCTGACGTTCGCAATTCATGCCGCTCGCGCACGGCGAGTCCAACAGACTTCGCCGCGGTGCCCAATACGGTGGCTCGGCCTGACCGGCCCGGAAGACCTGGTCGAGAAGCTGACCGGCTGCGGATGGCTGTCCCTCCCTGACACGGCCGGCGACCTGCTCGCCGCCCGGCCGGAGGACGCCACCCCGATCACCGTCCCCTTCTCGCGCCCCAAGAGGACGGGAGGGGCCCATTCACGTTCGGCAAGAAGACGCGACCTGCAGCGCCAGCAGGTCGTCGGGGAAGCGGAACGAATCCATCCCTTAAGTTAAACGCGTGTTCGAATTGCGAGGCGAGCGGCACCCCGGGCATGACCTCCGCGGAAGATCCTCAAGTACGGGCGGCACCTGCCCACCCGACCACTGCGCGCGGCGCCCACCCTCGACGGGGTGGGGGCCGCGCACTCTTTGAGGTTCGTCAGATCAGGGCCGCGATGGCGATGGCAGCCTGGATGATGCCGGAGGCGGCGCCGGCCTGTTCCAGCAGGAAACGCACGCGCACCAGGGCGCTCCGGCGGGTCTCGCCGGGGGCGTGGGGATCCTGGAGGGTGGCGAGGTCCGCCAAGTAGAGGTCCCGGGCTGCGCCGACGCGGGGGGTGGCGCCGCGCAGTTGTTCGAGGAGGGGTGCGAAGTCGCCGGGCCGGAGGCCGTTGGTCTGGGTGATGTGCACGCCCTGGGCACCTGCTCCGCCGGGCTGGACATACTGATTGAAGACGGGGCCGTTGCCGGGGCTGTGCTGGGTCACGTACTGGACCACTTTCATCTTGAGGGCGGCGCAGTGCCGCCCGGCGCGGGTCAGGGCGAGCTGCTCGGGCCGCTCGCCGTCGGGCGGGATGGGAACGGCCAGCCCGTAGGAGACGAGGTCGTGCGCGGCCGCGATGACGGTGGAGACGTCGAGGCGCTCGCCGAGGTGAAAGGTGAAAGCGGTGAAGTCCTGTATATGGACTTGCTCGTCGGGCTCGGCGAACGCGGCAGCGACGAGCTCGTCGAGCGCGAAGTCCCGCCGGATGCCGTGGTTGGCGCGCTGCCGCACGATCTCGTCGGCGTGCCGGAGTCCCGCGGCGGTCAGCTGGAAGGCGGTCGCGCCGGGCGTCGAAGCGGCCTTGATGTAGCCGCCGTCGAGCAGCATGCCGATCGCCTCCAGCGCCGGGTGGCCGCCCTTGCCGTTGACGAGGGTGATCGGCGCGCAGGTGTCACGGCCGGTCTGCTCGACGAGCATGACCAGCAGGACGGGGGCGAGGTCGTCGGCAGTGCGCCTGAGGGCGTCAGCGGCGAGGACCAAGGTGTTCGGCGGGGCGTGCAGGGGAGCTTTGCAGGCGGGGCAGACGACGTCCGGGGCGTCTGGGAAGGGCGAGTGGTCTCGCCAGGGAGGTGCATCGTGCACCATGGGAAAGGGTCCTTTCCTGAAAGAGGTTGGGGAGGGTTCAGTGGCCGTCCGCCGCCCATGGCCTGGTATCCGAGGGCGGCGGGCCGGTCGGCTGGGGTTCGGGGCCGACGGCTCCGAACGGATAGGTGGGCGGGGACTAGTTCACGACGGGTCCGCGCCGGCGGGCGAGGGCGGGGAGCCGCCCGGGCTGACGGGGCGCGAGGCCGCCCGCGTTCGCGTAGAGCATGCGGATCTCGGTGAAGAGCTCAAGGTGGTCGTCGAGTCCAAGGTGCGAGGGATCCGCGGCGTGGCTCAGGAGGCCAGACAGCCGGTGGATGAGCTTCGGCCACTCGCGCGTACCGGGGGGGTGCGTCTTGAGTTCTTCCAGCGTCGCCAACAGCTCGCGGGGCCAGGCCATCGTCACCTCCGGGGTATCCCGCTTCTCCTTCGCAGCCTCGTGGTGGGCGCGGTACCGGGTCTTCACCGCGTTGGGGGCGTGATCGGCGCGGTACTGGAGGTCGGGCACCGCCGCCAGGCCCCGGGCCAGAAGAGTGACCCGCGCGCCGTGCGCGGCCGCCCAGGCCCGCTCGGCACGCCGCGAGCGCTGGATCCGGGCCTGCTCCACTCGCTCGGCCTGCGTCCGCGGGGGGCGCACGTCGGAGTGACTGATCTCGCTGAGCTGGAGGAAGCGGCGTTCGGCCGAGGAGCGGCTCCTCAGCTCCATCGCGCCGGCGAGCCGCTGCCAGGTGACCTTCTTCTCCCGCGCGGCCCCGATGATTCGTGCCTCGTCAATGTCGAACTTCGTCTTGATCGCCCGGATGACGAGGAGGGCGGCAAGCAGGTCCCCCTCGTCGACGAGCTCGAAGCTGTCGTAGTCGAGCGCGCGCATGAGGCCGTCGTACTTCGCGGCCACGTCCCCCAGGCGCGGTGTGGGCTGACGCAGGGTGGGGTCTTGGGCCAGGGTCCCCGTCCAGGCGCTCGTGTCGGGAGCGACCAGTGAGGACAGGCGCCTATAGGCATCACGTCGTTTCCCATCCGCCTCCTTCAGGACGACATCATTTGTCGTCCTGAAGGCGACACTTTCAGAATTCGACATCTTCTCTCCATCGAATCGGGAAGCCCGGCCCTGGCATATGGGGGCAGCCCTTTTTGCAGTGGTGGGTCGGTCCAGCCTCGTCGGCGGACCGATCCGACCAGACCGGTTTGAGGGGCCCCGGCGGAGCCATCTTCGGCTGATTTGTCTTGAATTACTTGAACATGGATGGATCGCTTCCCCTGTGGAGATCCAGGTACACCCAGGACGTAACGGACTGTGAGGGCAGCGGCACGCCCAGTTTGCGGCATGTGCCAGCAGCCCTGTGCCAGATGGAGGCGGCTGCGACTAAACGCCACCATTCGCCACCCTCTCGGAAATGAAGAGCCAGACAGGTATATGAGTGATCCTCACTGGCTGCCCTGATATATCTGAAGTGCCAGAATTAGGTGACAAACTATCGATTGTTGTGCCGCGCGGAGCGGTCTCGAGCATTTCGGTGTCCTTGCCAGGCGTGGCACCAGCCCCGTGAATGGCGGCGATACTGCACGCCTTGCGCTTTTCCATCCCTGGACCTGCACACATACGGGTAGTGGGCCCAGATCACCGCCATCGCCTCCGCTCTGCAGCGCGTCCACGAAGCGTTCCGGGAGCAGGCCGGCCCGGACGTCACCGCGCTCTAGGCCGACGAACGCGTCGTCCGCGCTGCGGGAGGTCTCGCTGTCCCTGCGGGCCGGCACGCTGACCGCTCTGACGGGGCCATCGGGATCCGGGAAGAGCACCCTGCTGCACCTGATCGCTGGCCTGGAGCGGGTCGACGCGGGAACCCTGGAGGTTCTGGGCCACCAGGTCCGCGTCAGCACGAACGCCGAGCTGTCGGCGCTGCGGCTGCGCGAGATCGGCTTCGTGCACCAGGACTTCAGCCTCCTGGCCGCCCTGACCCTCGCCGAGAACGTCCGCCTGCCCCTCGAAGCGACCGGGACCCCCCGGGGCCCGGCGGACCGGGCGGCGCGCGAGGCGATGGCGCGCGTTGGCCTGGCGGGACTGGAGGACCGCTTCCCGGCCGAGGTGTCGGGCGGACAGCAGCAGCGCGCCGCGATCGCCCGGGCCATCGTCGGAGACCGCAACCTGGTCCTGGCCGACGAGCCCACCGGGTCGCTCGACTCGAAGACCGGTGTTCAGCGGCCGTTTCATAGGTGGTCCCCGTTGCAACACGGCGCTGCGGGGTCAGCCACCTGCAGCGATCAAGTTTCATGAGGCGTTGCAAACGGTGGGTCGCCTGAAACACCCCATGAACGGCGGCGGTCTTCGGGGACGGCTGGCCGCGTGTACCGCGGTGCGCGGCCGGCATGCCGGATCAGCCTGTGGTGCGGCCATCCTCTTGCCCGGCGGGACGCGAAGCTGCCCGTCGGCGGGCAATCCCGGCGCCGATCGTGAGGACGAGTCCGGCGCTCAGGCTGCCGAGGAACTCGGGCATCGCCACCCAGGCCAGTGCGAGCACGGTGCTCACGCGACACCCGCCAGGGGCCGCCGACGCTGGTACTCAAGGCCGAGTCGCCGGAGCTTGCGCATCACGCGCTCGCCGACTTGAGGCGGCAGTCCGGCCGTGGCTGCGGCCTCTGCCCACGACCCGCCGCCGACTGCGAAGGCCTGGGCGACGTGCTGCTCGTCTTCCTTGAGCCGGCTGAAGACGGCGCAGGCGTCGTCGCGGTCCGGAGACCAGGCCAGCGCCTCGTCTTCGATTCGGTATGACCCGGCGACCAGGTCGTGGAGGGTCTCCCCGGATGGGAGCTGGTAGTCCAGCATCCAGACCCGTCCGGGGCCGGACTTGCGCTGCCACAGGGGCATCAGCTGCCGGTGTACTGCGTGTGCCTCCCGGCGCAGACGGTGCAGTTCGCCGTTATCGGTCGGTGGTCCTACGCCGAGGGCGTCGACCCAGTCGCCGAGCAGCGCGGTCGAAACAGCCTCCAGCCATTCCGCGTCCGTCCGGGAGATACCCAGGTACGTCCGCGCGAAGGAAGCGACTGCCGACTTCCACTCGTCTGTCCCGGCGGACCCCAGGAACGTGCTGCGGGCATGCAGCGCGGCGGCGACCGCTGTTTCCGCCTCGGCGCTGACCTTGGAGTCGCTGGAGCAGGCCCGCACGGTGAACAGCAGCAGGATGCGACCGACGAAGGTCGCCAGCCCTCGGATCACCTCCTGTGGACAAAGAAGCTGAACGAGGTCCGGGGCGGCCAGCAGATCTGCAGCCGTCTCGATCTGGCCGACTTCGGAGATGGGTGCGGCAACATAGCTGAGCCACGACCGTCCTTCCGTCGGTTGGGGATAGATGTAGAACACGTCGACGCGAGCTGGCGCGGTGCGGCGGGGGCGCTCGATGCAGCGTTGCGGGATGCTATCGATGCCGAGTACCAGGAAGCTGCGAGTCACGTCGAACTCGGCCCGGCCGGCGATCTCATGCCGCCCCCCGCCGAAGGTCGTGCTGAACGGACCGCCCAGCTCTACATCGGTCATCTTCATCTGCTGCTCCCGGCGTGTGTGCTGAGTCTCCAGCCCTCGGGCCCAGGAGGCCGGCGAAGTGTCAAAGAATCTTGCAACGGGACCGATGTCGAAGGCGTGCGGGTCGAGGGGCGGGACGTCAGGCCGTCGGTGGATCCGGCGGCAGCCAATTCACGCCGGTCAGGCGCCGAATGCGATCTGTCGCGGAGAAGGCCGGGATCCTTAGGCTCTGCCCATGTAGGGCAGAAGCCGGACGTGACAACAGGTCAGCGACCGGAGCTCCAGACGGAGGGACCACCGTGGCTGACCTCAAGACCACCCTCGACCTCGCGGACGAAGCGGCCAAGGCGATCCGCGCGCTGCACGGAATCACCCGGCAGTCCCAGTCCGACCCGGACTGGCAGCATCCCGGTGACGCATGGGCCGTCGTAGGCAGCCTGCGGGAGCTCTCCCAGCACCTACCGCAGCTCTACGGGCAGATCGGCGCCTTCGTCCAGCAGCTCGCCACCGAGGGCCACCTGCGCAGCGAGGACGGAGGCGACGGCGCAGCCGATGTCGTCGCCGCGCTCGCCGCGCTCCAGCGGGCCCAGGGCGGCGCCGAGACCATGGCCGGCGCGCTGGACACCACGCACTCCGCGCTCTCCCACCTCCTGTGGAAGGCGAACCCCCGGTGAGCATCGGTCTTTCCCGAAAGGGGGAAGCCGGGCTGGACGACCTTCTCCGCGCCGGGGTGACGGGATGAGATGGCTGCGCCGGCGCTTGCCGAAGAGAGAAGTGCCTGGCGAGGACTGGCACTACCTCCCGCCTGCGCAGCCCGCTGGCCGCGAGCAGTTGCTGGTGACCCGTGCCGATGGGTACGACTTCGCGCGGCTTGATTGGCAGGTCTGCGAGGCGTGCCGTGTCGGCCTGGTCATCGCCATCCGCGTCACCGACGAGTACCAGGACCGCAACTACGGAGGGCGGATGCTGCGCTACGCCTTACGCGGCCATGACGATTACGCGTGGACCACCACGGTCCAGAAGGCCATGGGCAAGGTGTTCTTTCGCAGGATGAGCCGAAGCACTGGTGTGCAGCTCGGAGACGGCCGCAAGCCGTTCCTGTGCCCGCACATGCGCGCTACCCATGGCCTGCCCGGGCCGGCCCAGCAGATGCCCGCCGTCGACTGACCCGACCGGGACTGAGCTGATCGGCGTTGGGTGCCCCTGTTGAGAGCAATGGGGGCACCAGGGGCGGGCACCTGTCGCCCCGCCGTTCAGGGGTTGCGAACCACGGCTCCCGAGCCTGCGCACCTGACTCTCGACTTGCGGGAGCACTTCCGGGACCCCCACGTGTAGCCCCCCATGCGGCAGATGAACGGCCGGGACCCCGACGTCATCGAGACGGTGCTCAGCACCCCGGGGATCCCGGCCCCAGTCGCCGCGACCGTCCAGGCCGCGCGGGCGTTCCTCGCCGGGCCGTCCGCCGGACCGCTGCGCAGCGCGGCGGGATGCGTCGGCGGCCGGCACCGCTCGGTCGTCGTGGCCGACACCCTCGCAGCCGCACTCGCTGACCTCGACCCCGCCCCGGTCCACCTGCACATCGACCGGCCCGTAGTCCCCCGCCCGACCAGCTGACCCGAAACCCCCGGCCCCCGGCCGCCCCTCAGAACGAGGGCGCGGCCGGGGGCTTTCTGCGTTCCGGCCTGGTCGGTCCGAGGTGTCGGAAGCGGTCGCGGAGTCAGACCGCCCCGTACGGCCGGGGTCTCGACCGCCCCGACGTTCTCGCAGCCTGAGCAGCATCAGACCTTGGTCGTCAGCCCCGCTCCCGGCTCCCCTCAACGAGCGAGCGAACGGTGAGCGACCTGAATCACGAGCAACGGTGGCCGGCCACCGCCTGCTCGACGGTCTCAGTTGTTGACGCCGAGGATGGCGCGGGCCTGTTCGATGAGGTCGTTCATAGCTTGGTAGTGCCCGTCCCTGTGGCGGGCCAGCGCGGGGCGGAGGGGTTCGTAGTAGCAGTCGACCAGGAGGACGTCCTGCTCATGCTCGGGCAGCTGAGGGACCTGGCGCAGCGCTACCTCCGCCAGGGCGTGCAGCTCCAGGGCGTTGGCGTCCGCGACGGCGGCGGTGCGGAAGGCCTCCAACGCCGCGACAGCGTCGAAGAAGGGCGTGGAGTCCCCCTCGTGGGGTTCCAGCCTCAGCAGGTGGGTCATGGCGCGGTTGGACTCAGCGCGTTCGTGGGCGAAGTCGCTCAGGTTCCGCGTCGTCCTGGCAAGTTCCTTGACGGCGGGGAGCAGGCTGGTGGGGGCGCACAATTCGACGGTTCCACGGACCTGGATGAACGCCTCGTGGAGAGTGTTCATGGTGGCGGTGTCTCCCGGCTCGCGGTACTGGCGGTCGAGGGCGCGCACGAGCTCGCGGGTGGCGCGGAGCAGGTCGGCTATTGCAGTGGTGCGGTGGTCACGCACGGCGGCAGCGTGGGCGGCGGCGGCCGCGCGGTCGCTCTGCTCGCGGACCGCCTGGAGGGTGGCGGCGGCCGCCGTTTCGGCGGCTTCCTTGGCAGCCTTGGCCTGGGCGAGCCCGCCCTTGGCCTGGATGTGCGATCCGAGCCAGGTGCCGCCGAACGCGGTCGCGACGGTGAGGAGGGCGAGGAGGATCGTGGAGTGGTTTTTCAGGAACTCGATCACACGCCCGATCCTCCCGTGGGGAGTAGGGCCCGGGACAGTCTTCGCCGCGGGCAGCGAGGTGGGCGCCCACTTGCCCTCGCTGGTCAAGGGGGCGCCCACCGTGGTCCGTCAGCTGCGGGCCCCTCCCCCAGCGGCCTGCGCCCGGACGGACGGGCGGAGCTTGTCCTGGGCGGCCCGCTCTGCGGCAGTCCGCCGGGGGCGCCCGCCGACTCCTGGTCGGTGACGGCACGGACCGGTCCGTGCCCGAGCAGGCGGCGCGCATAGTTGTCACCGCCGAAGTCTCGCGAACCCGCGAACACTGCTGATCAGCAGTAGCAGGTGACCGTACGGGTCCACGAATCCTTGACACATAAGAGTGTGTACTAAGGTGGGGTTGCTATAGCCCAGGCTATAGAAACGACAACGGCTCCCCTTCGCCTGAGAACGCTGAGGAGCCGCTGCACGGAGTGGGTACACCCACAACCAGTGCCCCTTGGTGTTCCACCACCAGGGGGCACAGTGCGTTCTACAGGCTGTTCAGGTACTCGAACAGCCACTTCCCTCCGTCGATGATCCATCCAGAGATGTCATCGGCGAAGACGACCAAGATGAGGTCGAGGGGAGAACGCTCGTTGCGGTGTGCACCTCGGCATCCCGGCTGCTCGCCCTTCCCAAGGGGGTCGGACTGCTCACCGTTCTGCTCGATGTGCGCCATGTTCAGTTGTCCTCTCATCCGCTGACGCCGTGTGCGCCCGTCAAAGGCGGGGTCTCGTTGAAGAGCCCGCCTTCTGCGATGCGCCCGCGGTGTGCTGCGAACAGCCGCCAGTCTATGCCGTGTTGAGAGACCGGTTGGAATACGGCCCACAAAATGCTCTGACCAGGCGGTATCCGTGAGGGACGTCTTGCTCCAAGGGTCCGTTACGGGGTCCTTCCGGACCCGAGTCCCCGAACACTGACCCCAATAAGGGGCCATCCGGGCCGAGATCGAAAGCGGACGGGTCCGCATCGGGCAGCGCTGCCCTGGCCGGTGCGAGCGCGGTGTTCACGCGGCACCGACCAGGGGCCGCCGGCGCCGGTACTCGACGCCGAGACGTCGGAGCTTGCGCATCACGCGCTCGCCGATCTGAGGCGGCAGTCCGGCCGACTCTGCGGCCTCGGCCCAGGAACCGCCGCCGAGTGCGAAGGCCTGCGCGACGCGTCGCTCGTCCTCCTTGAGCCGCCCGAGGACGGCGCATGTATCGCCCCGGTCCGGAGACCAGTCCAGGAACTCGTCCTCGATTCGGTACGACCCGGCGACCAGCTCGTGGAGGGTCTCCCCGGACGGCAGCCGGTAGTCCAGCATCCACACCCGGCCCGGCCCGGACTTGCGCTGCCACAGCGGCATCAACTGTCGATGCACCGTCCGTGCCTCCCGGCGCAGGTGGTGCAGAGTGCCCCCGCTGTTAGGTGGCGCTTCGAGGGCGTCCACCCAGTTGCCCAGCAACGCCGTCGACACAGCCTCCAGCCATTCCCCGTCCGTGCGGGAGACGCCCAGGTACGTCCGCGCGAAGGAGGCGACGGCAGGCTTCCAGTCGTCCACCCCCTCAGACTCCAAGATCGCGCGGCGAGCGCACAGAGCAGCGGCCACCGCCGACTCGGCCTCGGCCCGGACAGCCGGGTCGCTGGCGCCGGCCCGCACGAGGTAGAGCATCAGCATGCGGCCGACGAGGGTCGCCAGCAGGCGCATCACCGGCTGAGGAGGACACGCCTGGAGGAGGTTGTCGTCGCTCAGCTGGCGTGCCTGCCGCTGGATCGGACCGACTTCGGCGACGGAAGTTGCGATATAGCTGAGCCACGCCCGTCCCCATGTAAGCAGGGGGTAGGGGTAGACCGGTCGATTCGGCTTGGTGCGCGGAGCCCATACGTGGACGGCGCAGCTTGGGGTGCTGTCAATGCCGAGGACCAGGAAGCCGCGAGTCAGGTCGAAGTTTCCATGAACTGTCGCTTCCCAGAGCCCCCCACCGAAAGTGCTGTTGTAGGGACTGCCGGGCTCCATGTGGCTCATCATCTGCTGCTCCTTGCTGCTTGGTGTCCAGCCTTCACTGCTCGGGCCCGGCGTGGCAGCGGAGTGTCAAAAATTCTTGGGACAGAAAAAATGAGCCTGTCGCGTCGGATAAAGTCTACTTATCCGACGCGACAAAAAGGGACATGACGACCGGTCAGTCTCTCGTCGCGGACTTCCCGAGAAAGGCCATCCCCGAGCGATGACAGCCGAGGCCCCCACCGAGTTCCGCATCCTGCGTTACGGCGACGAGCTCACCACCGCCCACGTCGACGGCTTAACCGACTTCCTGACCACCAAGGCGGAAGCACTTGTCTCAACGTCCGAGAAGGACACGGACGCGTACCGGGCCGCCGAAGCCCTGCTGGCCCTGATCCGGGATGTCGCCGGCGGCGCGAGGCACGGCATCGAGAACCGCGACGCGTACCTCGCCGACGGCTTCGATTCGTCGTGGACGCTGAGCAGCCGGCAGGAAGTGCGCCGGGAGTGGAACCGGCTCGTGGCCGTCGCCGACCGTTGGCGCGACGCCTCCGACGTCCACCGCTACGCACCTTGGACCCGGATCGAGCATCACAACAAGGAGAGCGAGGCCCGGGACGCCGCACGCAAGGCCGAGGGGGAGGAGGGGGACAGTCCCGCCTATGCGATCCCTGCCCACGAGCCTGAGATCCACTCGGACCGCATCACCCGTGAACACCTCGACGCCCTGCACGGATTCCTCACGAAGCACACCGACCGGCTCCTCGCCCTGCACCAGGCCGGCACCGAGGAACACCGCTCCGCGCTCGCCCTGCAGACGGCCATCGACATGACCCGTGACGACGTCCACGGCTCACTCACGTACGACACCGACCTCGACCGTGACCTGGAGGACCGCCGGGACGCCTGGAACCGGCTGCGTCACTTCGCCCTGCCCTGGCAGGACGATCCGGACTTCGACCTCTTCCGCTGGCCGCGGGCCAAGCACATCCCGCTGCACGCCGCAGACGAGCGCCTGCCCGCCCAGGACCGGACGGAGGGGGACGGCAGCCCATGACCTTGATCCTGGAAGCGGCGGCCACCGGTGACCTCCCCGAGCCGGGCAGCGCTCCGGCACCGCTGGATCCGGCGGCCGCCGAACGCCAGGCGCTCATCGAACGCTGGGCCGGGCGCCACGGCATTGATGCCGCCCGGCGCCTGGCCGAGGCGGAAGACCTGGCCGACGCGGTCGCCGCCGAGATCACCCCGGAGAACACCGAGGACACCTATGCCAAGAGCTGGCGGGTGTGGACCCGGTTCTGCGCTGCCTCGCAGCTCCCCGAACGGGAGGCCTCCCGCGGCTCCTTCGTGGCGTTCGTGGCCTGGATGCTGCGTGAGGGTCAGCAGAACGGCACCGGCTACGCGCCGACCTCCGCCGATACCCACCTCGCCGCCGCTGTCACCGGCCTGCGCCGGCGCGGCGTCGCCGTCAGCGGCGACGACCAGGCCGCGGCCCGCAAGGCACTGGCCGGGCTGGAGGTCAAGCTCCTGCAGGCCGGCGAGCGGCGCGGCCGCGGCCAGGCCGTCGGCGCCGACATCGACGGCCTGCGCGCCCTCGCCCGCGCCTGCCCCGACACCCTCGCCGGCGACCGCGACAAGGCGCTCGTGCTGACCGGCTTCCACTACGCCAGCCGCAGCCAGGACCCAGCCGGACTGCTCACCAGCGACGTCACCCTGCACCCCCGAGGCCTGGTCGTCGCCGTGCTCACCGGCAAGACCAAACACAGCGTCCGCAACGCCAAGATCAGCTACGCCGACGATCCCGCGATCTGCCCGGTGCGCGCGTGGACCGCGTACCGCACCCGCCTGGTCGCCGAGCAGGGACAGCGGTGGGCCGACCCTTCTACTCCGGCCTTCGTTGGTATCGACCAGTGGGGCCACATCACCGGCGGCATGGGCCCGGACTCCGTCACCCGCGCCATCAAACGGATCTCCGCCCGGGCCGGCGTCCCGATCGCCTGGACCGGACACTCCCTGCGCATCGGCCTGGCCTCCGTCGCCCGCCGCAAGGGCCGCGACGGGATTGCGATCGCCGACCAGGGCGGCTGGGCCCGCCACTCCCGCTCCATGCTGGGCTACATGCAACGCGAGGACGGATGGGGCGACAACGCCTCCGCTGGGCTCGCCTGACAGCGCGAGTCCTCTGCCACGGACATGAGGAACGGCAAGGAGCCCGGGCTCGGATCGCCGGGGAGAGCCGGTGGCGTGCACGGAGCGAACGCGGGTGGGCGCTGGGGGCACCGCCGCCGCCAGGCCCCTGCGCAGGTCGGTATCGCCCGGCGCGAGGGGGTCTCGTTGTTCCGCGGCGCCGTTCGCGCCGGACGACACCGCCCACCCGGATCATGGCCGACGCTCGTCCGGCGACAAGGCGCCTACCAGGGCGTTCGTCAGGGTGCCTACGAGGGTGCTTTCCAGGACGCTTTCGGAGGCGCCTACCAGGGCGCCTCGCCCGCTCCCGTCCGGCCGGTGAAATCCCAGGTGGGGGTACCTGGTCAAGGGGGCTGACAGCTGCCGACTACTTCTCCACAGGGCCCATGAATCCTCACAGAATCCGAATCGAAGAGCATTCACCCACCGGCGGAGCCCGGCCCGAGTCCCCGCCGGCCCCGCAGCTGCACCACCGCTTGGTCCTCGTCGACGACATCCACCAGGACGCCGTCTCCGACGCGTTCGGCGGGCAGCACCTCGCTCCGGCGGCCGTAGCAGGTAAGCGCGCTGTTCGTCTGCGGTCCGAACCGCGGTGATCCGTTCGTCGACGCGGGCGAGGGTGAGCTTCAGCCAGCGATGTATCACCAGGAGCTGGTCCAGGGCCGGCAAGACCAGAAGGGGCTCCGGCACGGGGACTACGCCGCCTTGGCCACATCGACGGGGTGGGCTTGCCGCTTGAGCTGCCTGCGGCTCTCGATCAAGGCGTCGAGGGGGACGCTCTTCCAGTGGGGGTGGCCGACGACCGCGATCGACAGCTCCCGGATCTGTGCCCACATCCGGTCGACCGTCTCTTTCTGCTCGTCACTCCAGCCCCGGCTGTCGAGGACGTCCCCTTGGTGGGAGAACCGCTCGCCCCGTACCCAGCCGGTCAGGGGCACCACGCTCCACGGGAGTCCGTCCAGGTAGGCCCGGTGCTCGGCGTGGGCGCGGTGGAGGCGTTCCTGGAGCTGGAGGAGATCGGCGGGGAAGGCGTTGTTGTCGGTCACCCTCGAATCGTAATTCTGTTCGAATCTGGATGGGAAGCCGGACACTCCGGTTGGTGCTCCGTTCGGCCGGCCGCACAGCGCTCGCGGTCGGGTGGCACAGAGCGGGTAGGCACCGTGTGCTGGAGGGGGGAGCTGTGGAGGAGGTGGCGGTAGTGGCGCGTCCTGTGTGGGCTGGGAATCTGGCGTTCGGCCTGGTGAGCCTGCCGGTGGGCTTGTACACGGCGACCGACAGCCACACGATCCACTTCCATCAGCTGCAGCGCGGTACCTCCGACCGGATCCGCAACCGCCGTGTGAACGAGCGCACCGGGGATGAGGTTGAACTTGACGACATCGTGAAGGGCTACGACGCAGGCGGCGAGTACGTCCTGGTCGAGCCGAAGGAACTGGACGAGATCGCCCCGGGCCGCTCCCAGGTTCTGAACATCACGGGGTTCGTCGACCTCGCCGACGTCGACCCGATCTTCTTCGACAAGACGTACTACCTCGGCCCCCGCGGCAAGGGCTTCGACAAGGTCTACAGCCTCCTGGAGCAAGCCCTGGACAAGGCAGGCAAGGCCGGCATCGCCACGTTCGTCATGCGCCAGCACGAGTACCTCGTCGCCCTCAAGGCCGAGAACGGGCTCCTTACCCTCCACACCCTTCACTGGGCGGACGAGATCAGGGATCCCAGGAAGGAGATCGACGGCCTGCCCGGCAAGACCAAGGCGTCGGACAAGGAACTGAAGATGGCCGAGCAGCTCATCGAAGCCCTGAGTATGGACTGGGATCCGGACGCCTTCCACGACACGTTCCAGGAGAAGGTCGCCGCCCTCATCGACGCCAAGAAGGCCGGCGAGACGGTGGAGAAGGCCGAACCCGCCGCCGAGCCGACCGGCGTCGTCGACCTCATGGAAGCCCTGCGCGCCAGCGTTGAACGAGCCGCAAACCCCAAGGCCACCGGGGGCAAGGCCACTGCATCCGGCAAGACCACCGCCGCGAAGAAGCCGGCGGCGAAGAAGCGAATCCGCTCCACCCCCAAGGAAGACCTGAACGGCTTGTCGAAGGCCGGCCTCTACAAGAAGGCGGCCGCCGCCAACCTTCCCGGACGCTCGAACATGACCCGTGACGACCTGGTGAAGGCCCTGTCCCAGGCATGACCCGGGCTACGCGCTCGCGAACCGAGATGCCGCGACATCGACTCCAAGGGCCGACGCCAGTTACTCAGCCAGCGGGTTGCACCGGCTGGGATCTGGACGTGAAGGCGCTGTAGGGAGCGGGACTCGCGGAAGCGTTGGGCGCGACTGCATCAGTCTTCCGTCCCACACCACGGTTTCCGTGGGCAGGATCAGGAGCCCCGCATCGTCGTCGGCCCAGTCCGCGTTCATGCGCCGGACCTGCACGGCCGCGCCTCTCGCGCCGGCCATGTACACCGTGGGGTCGACCTCCCACCCGTGCCCAGCCAGCCACGTCTCCAGCCTGATCATGTCCGATGGCGTCGCTTCACGCGGCCACACGTACGTGCTTTCGATGTCCATCCCAGCCCCCCCGTTGAAGCCGGGTTCCCGGCCACCGGCATCCTCCCATCCGGTGCCGACAGGCTGAGCAATTCCAAGGGGTGCTGGGCAGGACACCCGCCCGATATCCGACGGCATGCCCGCGCTGGCCGCAGACCAGAGCAGCACATAACGAACCGCTTGGCTGTGTCTTCCTGCTTTGGGTTACAGCGTCGGCCAGCCGCCGCTAGGTTCATGATCAGTCCGCGCCGGTATGGGTGCGTGGGCCAGGACCGGTTTCCCGCGCTCTGGGTACAGCCGGACCGCCTACGGGCCTCGGCATCCCAACAGATGCCGAGGCCCGCGTTCTCAGTCTGTCCCTGAGATCTGCCGGATTGGGCGTCAGGGAAGGGAGGAGGCGGCGTTGCATTCGCGGCAGGTGACGGCGCGGGGCTGTTTGAGGGCGTCGAGGGTCTGGTCGAGGTCGAGGGGAATTCCGCTGGGCTGGCATCCAATGACATGGACCAGGGTCGCTCCGGGGTGGCCGGGTCGGTGGGGCAGCTGCTGCACCGTCCACGCCTGCCGGCCGCCGGCGAAGCCAGTGGGCGTGCTGGCCAACCGGGTCGGCACCCTGCTGTAGTCGCCGCCCTCGAGGGGACGCACCTGGCTGGCCCCCAGCCACACGCGGTGCTCGACCGACTCCGGACGGCCTTCGGCCCCGGTCCCCCAGACGGTGACCCCGATCCGGTACTCCCAACCGGCCGAAGTCCGACGCCGCTCGTACAGGGAAGCCCGCAGTTCCTGCCCGTCGGGCATGACCACGATCACCCGCGCACCAGCTCCCACTATCCGCCCCCTTTCCTCGTCACCGGATTCTCCACATGCGGCCCGGCAGCATCGCGCTCTCAGTCTCGGCAATAGAACGGGGTCGTCGGACTTACGGACGAGCTGATCAGGATTCCGCTTCCGGCTGATGCGCCAGGTCAAGGCCGCTGGACCGCACCAGCGGGGCTCGTTGACGAGCAGCGGTTCTCGCCCGGCGGCTCCGGTGCGCGGCGATGCCGTGATCCGCAGGCTGGCTCGCGAATAGGAGGGCGGCAAGCCGTTGAATCCGGAGGTCCAGGTCAAGGGTGAGGCGGCGGCGCTCCCGGCTGCGGATCACGGCGACCGTGTGAGTGCTGGTGTCCAGCTCGGCGGCCAGGAAGCTGGTCGGCCATCCGCGTTCGGCGAGGTCCTGCAGGCTAGCGGCGGCCCTGCCCGCATCAGTCAGCCCCGGCAGGAGGCGATCACGGCGGAAGACGCTGGTCGGGGGGATACCGAGGATCGCGTCGGCTGTGGCCCGGTGAATACGGGCCGGCTGCTTGCCGGCCGGGCGGAGCAGGCGCCGTATGAGGGTGACGGCGACGCCCGAGATCTCGGCGATGTCCGCAGCTGAGAGGCCCGTCTCCTGCAGCTGGCGGACGCGGGCGCTGGCCTCGGCGGAAGAGACCCGGGCGGGCCGGCCAGCCTTCAGCTCGCTGGTACGCCGGGCACGGTCCCGACGGGCTGCGGCTATGCACTCGGGGCGCGTGCAGCCGTAGTCGGCGCACGAGGGGCTGCCGTGCCGGACCCGCGACCGTACCGGCTTCCTGCGGCCCCGGCCCGCAGGACCCGGACCGGCCGCCACAGGCACGGGAAAAGGTTTCGAATCCATACCCCGCTGATTCTGCCTGCTCACTCCAGACCGGACCGCCACGGCGGGGAGCTGAGGATCCGGCGAGGTTTGGAGAGTGGCGAGCACCCGGCGGAAGCCGCCCGACGTGGTCTCCCGGGTGCGCACCGGAACGTGGCGGGTAGGGGTTGCCGATCGGCTCTGGACGTTGGCCACGGTGTGGTACGGGTACGGGTACGTACCCGTACCCTCAAAGCTGCGTCTGGCGTGCTATACGGGCAGAAAGTGGAGGGCGCTTCGTGAGCGGCTTGCCCGACTACGGTGAATGTCGGCGCGAGGTCCAGCTCGGCGCCGAACGCCCCGCGGTCCTGGGGACTGCAAAGGAAATGCGTTGCCCCGGATTCTCCTGAGAGAGCGAGGGCCGCGAGTAGCAGTACCCGGCCGTGACCGTGCCGTCCCGTGCTCCGAGGTCCTTTCCGGCCACTAGCGTGTCAGTCCACCCGCCGCTCTGGCCGGGTGTCGTTGAGCTGCTGACGTGCACACTCAGTGAATTTCTCCATGGCACTGAACAGCTCCGACTCCCAGTCTTCGACAGACTTGTCCAGCGGGATCCTGCGGGTCCCGGCGTCCTCCAAAAGGACGGCCATTTCCGATGCCTCAAGCGTTCCCGCGGTACACAACGCTGCCAACCCGTCACGCGCGACGACGTACTTCTGCCGCCAGTGCTCGCCAAGCGCGCCTAGTGACTGGGTTGCCTCAACCATGTCGCTGCCAGACCGCATCCGGTGGGCTGCTTCGGGTGAAAGGGGTCGAGCGGCTGAGCGTAGAGCGTCCAAGGCAGTCGAGGCTTGCCTCGCCTGACCCACGTCCACGGAACGGAACTTCTGCCATGCTCGGTATTCCGGGGCCGAGTATTCGAACTGGCTGGTTAGATCCTCGGCATAGTCCATCACTGCGGTCCCTGCGGCAATCACCACTGCCGGGCCTTCCAGCTCAACAGCGCTGAAGGCCGTGGACAACCGACGGTACTGTTCGCGCAAGCTGTCATCGGCGGCCCAGCTAGTGCCAACGATGGCCCGGTCAACTTCACGGGTGAACTCGCGCGCCTGGGACACGAAGGCGACGTATGCAGCGCGTTGCGCCGCTCTGTTCTGCTGTACCAAGGTGCCGGCGTACTGGGTCACGGCGGTCGTCTCGGCTGCGCGCCGGGTTGCTTCTGCTTGGGCGTGACTGCCTTTGAGCTGCACGCGGGCGGCGATCAGCGTTCCTCCGATACCGAGAGCGACGCCACCTAGGCCGACTACGGCGGTGAACTGTTCAGGGGTCATGTCTGCATCATGGCCGTCGGGTGCTGAGGCCGGGGGCGGATATCCAAGGAGCAGCAAGTCAACCTGCGGGCAGCAGCTGACTAGCATCATGTATGTGCGGCTCTGCGCGGTGACGGTGAGTCCCTGGCACTGCATTTCCAGGTCCCTAACGGGCTGCGAACAGGTGCTCGCCGCCGGTGCGGCACTACCCGCCCGGCGAATACCCACCGCAGGAACTCCCCGACCGGGACTTGCGGGCCGCCTCCCAGCGTTTGCCCGAGAACTTCGCGAGGCCCTCCACCACGGCCAGGGCGCCCTCCACGGTCTGCAGCGCGCCCACGGGACCGTTCCGAACCATGGCGCCCGCATGCGGTCGCTGAACCACACCGAGGACACCCCGTCCTCGAGCATCCGTTCCGTGCGGGAGGCGATGTCCTGCGGGGTGATGGGCGAGAGCTGGGCTTCCAGAGGGCCGTCTTCCACCCTGCGGCCGGTTCGCTCGCCAGCACGTCGGCCCGCCACGTACCGTCCGGCCCCGGACCTCCAGCTCTGCGTGCGCCCCGGCCTCCCGCGCGGCGGCCGCGAGCTCCAGCTTGAGCAGGTGATGGGCCGTCGATTCCTCGGCCAGCGCGCATTTCGGGGCGCCCGGTGCGTGCGCGAAAAACCGCAGCCGGCTGGAGGAGACCTTCGCGTACATGGGGTGGCGGCATTCGTCACAGGTCAGCGGAGCGATCGGACGGACCTTCCAGACCTCCGTCCAGTCCCGTCTGCACCCGAGGTCGGGTAAGTGCGCAAAGACCGCGCCCCACTGGTCGTGCACGGCACGGATCGCCACGGCCTGCCCCCTTCCGGCTCGCCCCCGGCAGCAGGGTGCCGCACCTGCAGTCACTGGGGTAGGGGACCTTCAGCCGAAGATGCCCACCGCCTCGGTCGGCCGGCGGGGGCTTGACGGGCCGGGTGCCGTCTCTACCACTTGTCGGTGAGTGCGTCGAGAGGGTCGTCAACCTGTGTCCGCTTGACGCGGGCAGCGGCTGAGATGGCGTCAGTGATCCAGGCACGGGCCCGCAGGGTGCTGCCGAGGTGAGTCGCAAGGGCCGCCGTGATGTCCTTCAGCCGGGCGTCGCGGTTGAAGACGTCGAGTACGAACTCGGCGAGCGGTTCGAAGTCGCCGTCCTGCGCCTCCTGGACGGCCGAGGCCATCGTGGAGCGTATGCGGTAAATACCCGCGGCTTCCTTGAGTCCCCGCCAGAACCGGGCGTCTTCGTGGCCGGGGAGGTCGTTGAGGAGGGCGGCGAGCTGCTGCTCGTCATCGGTCATGATCGTCTCCTTCACATCGGGGCTGGCGGCTGGCGGCCCCCTTTTGGGTCTGATAGCCCGCCCGGTGGCCGGGCCACGAGGGGAGTCGGACGGAATTACCGCGAAGGGAACCGACGCTGGAACTGCGCGACCCGGGGCTGGTGTGGGCGCCCGTCCGGCGTGTTGCAGCGCTTGCCGGGCCCGGCTTTGCAGGTAGGGCAAAGGACGTCCGTGACCCGCCACACGGCCCGTTGCCGCGGTGGCGGTTCAGTGCGGGGTTTCCGTACGCCGAGGATCAGGCGAAGGCGTTCGTCATGGGGGAGCTGTCGGTGCCGTCCGTTGCCGATGCCGTCGTCGTTGCGACAGGCTTTGCCCACCTTGGCCAGGCACTGTGGGCAAGCCTGCGCGAACCACGAGCGGCGCTGCACCTGTTCGAACAGTGGCAGTTTCTGCTTCGCCACCGGTCCGCGTGGAGCCGGCACCGGCTTCGTACGAGGGGTCCGGGCGCGCCGGTTGTCGAGCTCCGTACGGGAGCTCCACGCCTTGAGCTGCTGGCGGTGATTGGCATCCAGTAGGTCGCCGGCCGCGGCGGCTGCTTGCTTGAGTTCCCCCACCAGGCGCCGCAGGGTCTTCCACGGCTGGCCGGGTCCGTTGCGCTCAAGGGTCCTCAGGAGCTCCCGCGCGCGTTCAGCTTCCCCCTGGGCGTGCAGCTGCTGCTGCCCGGCGCGCAGGGCCTGGGCCTCGGCTTGCTGCTGCCGGGCGAAGTTGGTCAGGAAGGCGCTCGCGGCGGCAATGATGGCGGCTTCGGCGTCGGTGCGGTGGCGGCTTGTGGTGCCGTTCACCCACACCACCATCCGCTCGATGGCGACGGGGTCGCCCGCGTCAACGGTTTGCTCCAGGCGGGAGAAGAGATCCCGCCGTTCCTCGGCGCGCCACTCAAGCCACCCGCGCGCGCCTTCCACGGCGTTGGCGAGCAGCCCGCCGGCCTCTCCCTGAGCTTTGGCTAGCGCCTCGATCTCGTCGCAGAGCCTGCTTACCAGCGTCACCGCCTCGACGCTGCGCGCGTCGGCCAGCCGCTTCAGGAGGCCGAGAGCCTGCACCGAGGCGTCAGGTTGCGTCCTGGCATTCCCCTGTGCCCATGGTGATGTCGGGCGGGTCTTGCGGGAGCGGATGATCCGGTCGACGGCCGGCGTCGACAAGCCGCGCTCGGTCATCTCGCACTGGTCGAGTTCGAACCATTCGGTGGGCCGCGTGAACGCTTCCGTGCCGATCCTGACCTGCCGGCTCGTTCCGACGCTGTCGAGGCGGATCCTGTGGATGTACCAGCGGTCGATCAACGTGTCCCGGTCCACGGGCACCGACAGCCCCAGCACCGGCTCCAGGCCGCCCTCGTCCCAGACCGGTGTGACGGTCTGGTCCAGGTGCACGCGCAGCCCGCGCGCCTTGAACCGGATGTCGAGGACCGACCCGATCTCGGCTCCGTCCAGCCGGGCGAAGTCGAAGCGGACCTGGTCCTCGGGACGGTCGGCTGTGCGGAGCCAGGCGGCGGCCGCGGCCTTCACGTACAGGTGGTCCGCGCTCGCCACACCGCGATCCCGGCGGCCGCAGTGGCCTTCGGTGCCCGGGTGGTGGGCGAAGTGGCACACGCGGTCGGTGTAGAGCTTGGTCGTGAGCTGAACGCCGCAGCCACCGAGCAGCAGCCCGCACCAGAACGTGTGCTGGTCGTGGCGCCGACGGAAGGCATCCAGCTCGATCGCCTCCAGCGGCAGCATCAGCGGCTCTTCTGATTCCGCACTACCCAGAACCGCCGTCTGGATCTGACGGCGTTCACCCCGCGCGCTCCCACCCCTGTCGTCTCGGTTCACCCGCGACCTGTGCCGTCACTGGGCGGGTCCAGGTAGCGGTTCGCCGCGGCAAGGAGGAAGGGCGCCTTGTCGCCATACACCGCGGCCAGGAGTACTGCGACGGCTGCCGCGTCGCTGGGCTTGCGCTCCACTCCCGAGACCGCCTCCGGCAGTAGGAGCCACTCCTGGAGTTCCCTGGTAGCGCGCCCCCAGGGGCTGGTCTCCGGGTCTTGGAAGGCGACCGAGTTCAGCGCCTCGTACACCTGTTCGTGCCCGATGTAGATGATGTGGGTCAGCAACGGAGCGCCGATTGGAGCAGACCAGGTGTCGGGACTGGCCGGCTCGTGGCCTCCCTTCTTCTCGAACCGCTCCTTCCACGCGGCAAGGCTGTCGTAAGTGGTGAACTCGTTGCCGTCATCGAGGTAGGGCATCAAGGGCAGGGCCTGCTCGACCAGTTTGCTGGTGACGGCTGCGTGCACAAACATGCGTGGATCTTCCTCCTGGCCGGTCGTCGCGGTGCGGCGGGCGTTGGTACGCGTTCAGCGTGTTCGGGGCGGGGTCATGCGGGCGTGGAGCAGGGTGGCGCGGGTGAGTTCGGTGCCGTGTTTGTGGTCTTCGTTGAGCAGGACGGTCAGGCCTTTGGGGGCTTTCCAGTGCTCGCGCATGTTCACCGTGGCGCCGAGGTTGCCCAGGAGCGTGTCGATGACGGCTGCGGCCTCGGTTGGCCGGTCGCCCCAGCCGTCGCCCCACCACAGGTGCTCGGACGGGGTGCAGGGCGCGGGGTGAACCTGGCCGTCGCTGGTGGTGATCCACACGGTGTGGTGCAGCACCACCGAGGCGAGCTCCGCACCGCCGGCTGGAAGGGACAGCGGGGCGTAGAAGCGCCAGGCCGGCTTGCCGTTCTCGCCCGTGGTGCGCAGGGCGGGCATGTCGGTGAGCGGGTCGATGAAGAAGGAGTCGACGGCGTCGCCGCGGGCGAGGACGGCGTGGGCGGCGGTCGGATCGCACATCGTCAGGCGCCTGGCCCACCGTTCCATGACCGTGCCGGGACGTCCGGGGGCCTCGGTGACCGCTCCGTAGGGCAGCAGGTCCGGTTCGCGGCCGATGGCGACTTCCAGCGCCGCGACGGCGTCCGGGTGGTTGCTCAGCGCAAGCTTGTGCCAGCCGGCCTTGAGGGCCGTCCGATCGCCGCCGGTGCGGAGAGGGTGGTGGCTGGTGTCGGGTACGGCAGCGACGAGGATGCGGTTCGGTGCCTCGTGGGGCCCTGCCCCTGCGAAGGTGTCGTTCTCGTTCTTGACGTTGTCGGTCCGGTTGTTGCGGATGCTGTTGGCCATGTCGGTGACGGCCAGGTGCGAGGTGACGTCGAAGACGGGGGTACGGGCGACACGGCGCAGGATCTGCTCGTTCGCGTTCGGCGGTACCTCCACGACGGCGGCCGGGCTGCCGGGCTTCCATGCACGGATCAGCTCGGGCAGGCGCAGTCGCTCAGGCCACCAGGGCAGTGCCTGCCCGGCGAGCGCGGCGACGTCGCCCCATTCGGCTTCGTACTCGATACGGGGGTGCGCGACCTCGGCGGCGACCAGGGCGGGCCCGCTGATACCCACGTCTCCGTACAGGGCGCAGACGGTGCGCACGTCGTCCGGGTTTCCGCCCCGGGCAAGGGCGGTGGCGACGTCGGTGGCGGCCTTGCGTTTGTGGCTGTGCACGAAGCGGATCGTGCCGAGGACGGTGTGCCAGTCCTGCGCCGGCCCACGCGGCGTGTCCTTGTAGCCGACCCAGTGGCCGGGCCCGAGGTCGTGGGGAAGCGGGCGCAGCAGCACGGCGCCACGGTGGGAGAACTCCGGGGTCCGCGCCGCCCACCGGTAGAGCTGGGTGCCATGCCAGACCTCGTCAGGTTCCTTCCGATCACCGGGCAGACCAAACGGCTCGGGCGGCTCGGTCGGCTGCGGAAAGTCGTCGTACTTCCGCGTCAGCCGCCACAGGCCGAAAGAAGTGACGCCCAGTATTGCCTGGACCTCCGTCTTGGACAGGTAACTGCTGTTCACGCCCATGCCGACTCCTCCCCGTCCACGGGCCGATGATGGCCCCGGCCAGATCATGGAGCCGACCGGCCTCCGGCACGCGCAGAGCTCCTGGGGCCGCCCTGATTTCCACGGGTATTGGCTGAGAAGGTGCGTCTGGGCGTGACGCCGGAGGCTGCGCTCGCCCTCACGCTTCTGGACCGAGCCTGCGGGGAGGAGCACTGTTCAGCGGGTTATCGGCTCTTGGCCCGGTCGACTTGGCGCAGCAGCAGGTCGGCGAACTGGATGATCTCGGCCGCCTCGATCGGGTCGTCGAAGTCGACGGTGCGGTGGCTGGAAGGGTTCTTGTAGCGGCCCATGGCTCCGGCGAAGAGCGCGGACTCGGCTTCCTGCTCGCCGCCCTCGGCCCCGGCGTCGGCCAGCGGCCCGCCTTGCCCTTTCTGGTGCGGCTGGAACGCTCGGCGCATCAACGCGACACCGACCAAAGAGTTGTCGAGCCCCGAGGCGTTACGCACGGCCACCTCGACGGCCTTCATGGCGGCGAAGCACGCAGTCTCGTAGTCGCCGAGGTCGAAGTTGGTACGCACCGCCTTCTCCAGGTCCGGATGGAGCGGGCCGGCCAGCCGCGTACGGGCTTCGAACCGGGCTATGCCCTTCGGATCCGCCGCCAGCTCCCGGCCGTCGCGAGAGAGCTGCCGGAAGGCTTCGGACTGGCTGGGAACTCGGGACAGCAGCGCGTGAGCCTCCAGCCAGCACCAGGCGTCAGACAGACGGTCCACTAGCGCGTTCTGGTCCCGCTCGGCTTGGAACGCCTCGCGCGCCGAGCTCATCGTTCCCCCGTACTGCAGGTAGCCGTTGCTACCGTTGAGGCTCTGCAGCAGGAGGAGCGCCACGTCCCGGGTGGGCAACTTCCGGAGCTGGTCCGCCGTGACCGGCGATGAGAAGGTGAATGTCATGAATGCACGCTAAGGCGCGTTACCGACATGTGAAGTGCATTTTTTCACTTCGCCGGGGTGCGTGCTCGGGGCGCGTGGGCTTGGGCCCGCTGACCCCGGAGTCGTAGGCTCAGCCCTCGATCCGTATGACGACGAAGAGATCGCCCGCCTCTCCGCCATTCCTGCCGGGCCATCCCAGCCCTATCAGGCGCAGGCGCTGCCCGGCTTGGACTCCCGGAGGAATGCGGATGCGGTGTGTTGTCTGTTCGGTGATCTCGCTAGTGCCCTGGCAGCGCAGGCAGTCCTTCGCGCGGTGTGTACTGGCTTCAGAGGCGCAGGCGGGGCAGGGGTTTCGATCGGTGAGGCGAAGTTGTGTGACTGCCCCGAATGCTGCGGTGCTGAGGCGCACGGCGGCTCGGACGTATCTGTCCGGCCCGCGGGTGGGTGAGTCCTCGTCGTAGTACCGCCGGTCGATCTCGCGGAGGCTCTGCATGACTTCGAAGGCGTCTGGTCGGTCGGCGGGGTCTTTGGCCAGGAGCTGACTGACGAGCTTCGCCAGTTCCGACGGGGTGGCGAGTCGTTGTCTGGTCAACGGGGCCGGCTGCTCGTTGAGGTGCTGGTTGATCAGGTGCCAGGACGTTCCGGTGAAAGGCAGCTTCCCGGTGATCATCTCGTAGAGCAGGCACCCGAGTGAGTACAGGTCGGAGCGGTGGTCGAAAGTGCCGCCGAACGTCTCAGGCGCCATGTAGGCCGGGGTGCCGGTCACGACACCCGTGGTGGTGATGTCGTGCCGTTCGTCGCTGCTCTTGGTGATGCCGAAGTCCACAACCGTCGCCGTGCCGCTGGAGCGGACGATGATGTTGGACGGCTTGATGTCCCGGTGGGTCAGACCAGCATCGTGAGCGGCGCCCAGGGCGTCGGCGATACAACCTGCCGTACGCACGATGTCGGGCAGGGGCAGTCGGCCGGCTTTCAACACGGCGCTGAGAGGCTTTCCCAGCAGCAATTGCATGACCAGGTAGGCGTATGGCCGCCCGTTGTACATCGCGGAACCGAAGTCGTGGACGGTGACGATGTTCGGGTGGGCGAGGCTGCCGGCGACGGCTGCTTCGCGGGCGAACCGGGCAACCTGCCGGTTGTCCGTGCTGTTGTCGCCGGTGAGGATCTTGACCGCGACCATTCGGTCGATCTTGGGGTCGTGTGCCTTCCAGACCTGCCCGAACCCGCCCGCGCCGATCGGTTCGATCAGCCGGTAGCGCCCGTCCAGCACGGTCCCTGCCCGCACGTACTCCCCCTTCGGTCCACCGCAACGCACGGCACGGCCTCTGACAGGCGCGTGTGCCCGTCACGCTACGCCGGAGGAACCCACCAGGGCAGGCGAATGTGATCAGCCGTCACGCGCACCCCCTGGCGGGGCGCGCTGCGCCTGCGGAGGCCGGGTGTGGCGAAGCGGGTTGTGGCAGGATCACCGCTGCTCCCGCCTGCCGGGCGCGCTCTGCCCGGGCCCGAAGAACGGCTGCCGCTTCCGTGGCGACAAACTCGCGGCGGCGCCGTAGGGGAGCGCTGTCGATCGGAGCTGGCTGTTCGTCGGCGACCTCCTCAGGTTTGGGGAAGGCCCGGCTGCTGAGTTCCCGCATCGCCCGGTTCTGCCGCTCGACCGCCTCCGCGATGTGCGGGTCCACCCGAGACCGATGAGCGGCCTGACGGTGCGCCTCGATCGCACGGCGGTAGCCGTCCGGCGGCGTCCGACGCTCCACCGGCACGGCTGGCGTGGTCGAGTGCGGGGCCTGGTCGGCGGCCGCCGGGGCGGAGCCGGCCTTCATGGCCGCAGGCGCCAGGACGTGCAGGGCACGCACGAGTCCGCCGGACACTACGGCGTTGACCGCCGCGATCAGCTTCGGCGCGCTCCAGCGCAGCTGTGTGCCGACGGCCGGAGCGTCGGGAACGACGTCCAGGCGGCCGCTCTCCACGTCGAACGCCGTCGCCTTCACGCGCCCGGCGAGCTCGGGCACAACTGCGGCGAGGACGGCGTCGAACTCGGCGAGGACGCTTCCGCCGACGGCCGGGGTGACTATGCCGCGCTCGGTCATCATCATGCCGATCGCCGCACCGAGCCCGAGCGGCTCGCGCCCGTCGCGACGTACGGCGGTGCTGGTACGCCGCTTGGGCTTCTGGCGGGTGGCACCGTTCTTCCTCGCCGCTTCCCGGGCCGCGAGCAGGGCCTGACGCGCGAGGTCGACGCCGGACACCTCGCCGCCGCTCACGACTGCCCCCAGGTGGAGTAGCCGAGGTTCAGGTGCCCGAGCCCGGAGAGGTGCTGTGCTTCGTTGACCACCTGGTTGCTGAACAGGCGCCTGGCCGACGGCTCGCCGTAGCGGTCGATGTGGTCGAAGACGACCTGGTGGTCCTTCATCGCCCGCACCCGCCAGTCGCGCACCTGGTCGGGGGTCAGGTCCTCGAGGACCAGCTCCTGGTCGTCGTCGACGTCGGCGCTCTCCGGCTCCAGGGCCAGAGCGGCGGCCGGGCGCGGCGCGGGCAGCACGACCGGGGCCACCGGCGCGGCCGGAATGTCGTGGGCCGACTGCGTGGCGGCGGCTTCGGCGCGGGCCGCCTTCACTTCGGCCTGCCGGGCGCGGTACTGCTCCCACTCGAACGCCTTCGCCCACGCCCTGGCCGTCACGGTCTCGTGCAGCTGCCGGTCGGTGGCCGCCCGCCGCTCGGTCTCGGAAGCTCCAGGCATCGCGGCGTCGACGGCGGCCGCGACCGCGTGGCGGATGGCACGGCTGTCGACCTGCCGGTCCTCGCAGCGCGGGCAGTCCCGGCCGGAGTCGAGCAGCGCTCCCTCATCGCACCGCGGCTCCGCGCACAGGCGGATCTGCGGCAGTCCCCGGCCGATCAGCCAGCCCACCGGATCCGTGATCGGACCGCCCAGCCGCATCTGGTTCTCCAGGCGCCGGGCGAGCCGGTCGGCGAGGATCTGCGGCGCGTCGGCGTGACCGGCGAACCCGATCACCTGCTTCAGCTCGGCGCGGACCTTGGCCTCCACCAGGCGCCGGACGGCCGAACTCTCCAGGCGCGCCCAGACCAGCCGGACCGGGGCCAGGACGGCCCGCAGATCCAGCGACGGCAGAGCCACCCTTCCCTGCTGCGGCCTGCCTTGACCCTGGCCCTCCACGGCCCGCACGTTCCCGCCGGTCACCGGCCCGCGGCTGCCCTTCCCGCCTTCAATGATGGGGGACTTCTTCGGCTTTTCCCCGCGCAGCGGGCCACCCTCGCCGTCGACCAGCGTCAGCCGGGCAGCGGCATCGCCGTCCACGGCCTGGTCCTCGCGCTCGCACGCGCGGTCCGGCAGATCACCGGACCCACCACGGCCTTCGCCGGAAAAGCCACGAGAGAGCGCGAGAGAACCCCTAGGAGTAACCCCAGAAGCGTGGAGAGCGTGGTGCTGTGCAGTAGCGGCGAGGTCTGCCGATCCGGCCATCTCGCCCTGCCCGGCCCCCTTGACCCCAGTAACCACAAGGGTCTCGCCCATCCCGTCGGACTCAAGATCTCCGGATGCAGTACCGGCGAGGTCTGAAAACACGGCACCGGCCGCACGCCGGGCCTCCCGCACGGCCACGCCGTGGGCCCGAGCCACCGGCACCAGACGCACCCGCGACTTCGCGTGCAGACCCGAACCGGTCTCCTGCCGCACCACGTCCGCGACGCCGTACGCCTGGAGACGCGCCAGAACCTTCGCCCCGGCCGCAGCCGTGCAGCCCAGAAGGCCGCCGACCGTCGCCGCCGGACGCCCCCGGCCGGAGTCCACCGACCCGGGGCGCAGCTGCAGCCAACCCGACGAACCGGTCGTCAGGACCATCAGCAGCAGCCCGAGCCGGTCCGTCGCCGCACCCCGGCCCGTACGCCCGGCGAGCAGCCCGGCCGGGATCGGCGCCTTGTCCTTCGGCTCCCACCCCGGACCGAACAGCACCTCACACAGGCTCAGCAGCACCGCCAGCTCCGAGCGGGACAGCGCCAGGGCGTGCCGCCGGTCGCCGGCCTTCTGCGCCCGGTACATCGGGATCACCCAGCACTCCAGGCCCGTCGCGTGCCCGAAGGAGTTGGTCGCGACGTTCGAGCCCAGGAACCCCGCGCTGCGCAGCTCGGGCAGCACGGTGTGCGCGACCGTCGACTGGGAAACACCCAGCCACCGGCCGAGCTCCGCAGCCCAGATCGACGCCTGGTAGTCGTTGCGGACCTTCGACTTCGCCGTCAGCACGACCGAGGCCAGCCGCGCGCCGTCCGACGCCCCGGCGAGAGCCGGGGCGAACACCAGCGCGCGCACCGCGGCGAGCAGCCGGGCGCGCATCGTCGCCGTCAGCTGAAGCGGGTTGCCCAGTTCCAGCGCAACGGCCGGCCCGGCCTGCGCCGGGAGCGAGCGCAGCCGACGGCGCGTGGCCCCACCGGTGAACTCCTTGCGGGGGCGCGGGAGCGTGACGGCCGGTGCCGCCAGGGCGCTCATCGGCCCACCGCCCCGACAGGAGCGGCGAGAACCTCCAGGGCCGAAGCCGTCTGTGTCTTCATCGGGCCGGTGTACACGCCAAAGCGGACACCCCCGTTGGGAGCGGCCAGAACTGCTGTTTCGTCATCCACCCGCCGACCCTGCACCGGGCGGCCTGTGGACAGAGCCCGCTGAGGCCCGATACCCCCCGGCGCTCCCGTGGGGCGGGCAGAAATCTTGAAACTCGTCCCGCCACACGGGACGACGGCCTCGAAGACGCGACTCGGGACCGGCCGCAGCCGCGCGTCGACGGAGTTGTCGATGACCTCCGAGACGGGGTGCACGAGCCAGCCGATTGACACTGCGACCGCGCTCGCCTGGGCGCCCGCGAAGGTGCTGCTCTCGTAGGTTTGTACCGGAAATCCGATTTCCTGTACGAACCGCTTATATCGGCGCAAACAGGACACCGATCCCGTCACGCGGGAAGCCTGCCGAGCCCGAACCGGGGTGAAACGGACAAGGTCAAGCTGACAGGGGACACCACTCTCGTGCACTATGAGAACGACCTGCCTTCCATATAGCTGGACCGACCAGAGCCCCTCGGGGCCGGTCGAGCCGGATGTGCGGATGTGCGGGTCCGCCCCCTTCGTGAGAAGAGGGCGGACATCGATCGGGTGGGGGGAGATTTCTCCTCCCCTCCCGGTCCTGCTGAACCGCAACGCCCCTGTGGTGGGGGCCCGCGGATCATCAGGTCGGTACTGCTACAGCTGTGGTGGCCGTGGTTAGTGGCCGGTGGTGGTGCAAGTGGCCCTGGTTAGGGGCCGAAGGAAAACGAGCGGCTCGGTGAGCCGCAGCTCAGGACCAGCTGTAACTGGGACCTGAGCGGCCGACGCGGTGGTTAATCCGGTCGGTAGACGGGCCGCGCGAGGAGCGGGTGGTTAATCCGCCTGGCGCGCGCGGTCGATGGCCCTAGGTCATCCCGATCCCCTCTCGGAGACCGGCGTCGGCATGCCCTCATCCAGCTGTGCGGCCTCGGGGAAACGCTCTGCGAGTCGCTTGAGCAGGTGAATGTAGACGGCGCGGTGGGGTCGGCGCGGTTGCACCTGCCCCAGCTCCCAACGAGCAATAGCGAGGCGTTGGACGCCCACGGCCTCGGCGACCTCCAGTTGGGTGAGGCCCGCGGCGAGGCGCAGCTGCTGCCGCGTACGCGGCGGTGGCAGGACGTCGTCCAGTAGGGCGTTCACCCGCTGCAAGGGGTCCGCGTCGGCCATGGCCCAACCTCTCATGATCGATGTTTCCCTGAAAGATACACCACGGGATCGATCTCGCCCATCGCCAAGCGGTGTGCGGATAGGGTCGGTTGCATGCTGGCCCTCTTCGACCTGGACGGCACGCTGATCGACCGTCAGGCCGCGCTCAGCGATGCTGTGACCGCCCTGTGCCGTGCCCGCGGCTTTGATACCGCCATCGAGCATTGGCTGCGCGCCGCGCTGGCCGACCGCGCGAACCTCAGTGACTTCACCCGGCTGCGCACCGACTTCGGACTGACCGAGCCCGCCGAGCAGCTGTGGAAGGAGTACGTAGACCTGATTGTGGGGGCTGTCACCTGCCGACCGGAGATCCTCAAGGGCCTGCGCCAACTTCGCGCGGCGGCCTGGACCATCGGCATCGTCACCAACGGGGCAGGCGACGTTCAGCGGGCCAAGCTCGACGCGGCTGGCCTCGCGGACCTGGTCGACGGCGTAGCGGCCTCCGGCGACCTGGAGATCCGCAAACCGGCCCGCGAACTCTTCGAGCTCGCGGCGAGCCGCTGCGGCCGGAGCCTGGCCGACGGCGGCTGGATGATCGGCGACAACCCGGCCGGGGACATCGGCGGCGGGCACCAGGCGGGCCTGCGCACCATCTGGCTGCGTGGCCGGCCCTGGCCCGACGGCCTTCACGCCGCAGACCACACCGTCGATGACGCCACCGACGCCATCACCATCCTGCTCAACGAGACCTCGGAGTAGCACCGTGGACCAGCCCACCGTCGGCATCCTCCACCCCGGCAGCATGGGCGCCGCAGTCGCGGCGTGCGCCGCGACCAACGCGTCCGCAGTCCTCTGGTGCGACGCAGGGCGTAGCCCCGCAAGCGCCACGCGCGCAGAGCGGCTCGGGCTGGGGGCGGTATCGACGCTGCAGGAGCTGCTGGACCGCTCGGAGATCGTGATCAGCCTGTGCCCGCCGGCTGTCGCCGAGGACCTGGCCCGTGACGTTGCTGCGCACGGCTTCGCCGGCCTGTACGTGGAGGCCAACGCCATCAGCGCCGAACGCGCGGTAAGGATCGCGGGCCTGCTCGGGCCGACAGCGGCCGTGGTCGACGGCGGCGTCGTCGGCTCTCCACCAGTGAACGGCAAGACGCCGACCCTGTACTTGTCCGGTCCGGCCTCTGCGACCGCTCGCATCGAAGCGCTCTTTGTCCGGACCGCAGTACGGACGAAGGTGCTGGGTACCGAGGTCGGCCAGGCGTCCGCACTGAAGCTCGCGTACGCCAGCTTCCAGAAGACGTCGCGCGTGCTGGTGGCCCTCGCGATTGGGTTGGCCCGCGAACACGGCGTCGACCAGGAACTCATCGACATCGCCTCACGCCGCACCGACTCGTACCTATCCGAACCCGAGTACATCGCGAAGACGGCGGCACGTGCATGGCGGTGGGGGCCCGAGCTGGAGGAAGCCGCGGACATGCTCGCGGCCGCCGGCCTTCCTCCGGAGATGTTGCTCGCGGCCGCGTCCACGCTGGCTCGCTGGGACGACACCAAGGACGACGGCAAGCTCACGCTCGCCGACGCCCTCGACCGGCTTGCCCAGCCGTAGCCCACATTCATGCCGCTCCGGCTCCCGCCCGCTGGACCAGGAGCTGGTCGATGAGCCGGGCGGACTCCCCCGGCGACATTGCCGCAGTGTCCAACCTGAGGTCCCAGGCGGTGTCCGGGTGCGTGTCCAGGTCCTCGCGGGTCGCCGTCCACGCCGCCAGGCGCGCTGCGGTATCGCTGTCTCCCCGGCCTTCGGACCGCGCGGCCGTCACCTCCTGAGGGCACCACAAGAGGACGACCACCCAGACAGCCGGATAGCCGTCGACCAGCGCGCGGATGCCGTCGATCTGCCCGAGGTGCACCACCGGCACCCCGGCCGCGAACGCCGCGTCGACCCCGGGCCGGTCAATCACGTAGGTATTGCCGTACCGCCGGTTCGCGTAGACGACGTCGCCAGCGGACTCCAGCTCGCGCAGCTGCGCCTCGGTGCCCATCCGGTACCCGTCGCTCTTGCCCGAGCCGACCTTGAGCCTGGCGAACTGCCCGTATCGCGAGTCGAGCGCCGTGAGGGCCTGCGTCACCGTGTCCTTCCCCGCAGCCGGCGGCCCGTAGAGGATCACACCCTGCCTCCGGCTCACGCGTACATCGCCCCCATCGCCTGCCGGGCCTGGTCCGCGAGGGACACCGCCGTGCCCATCCTGTTGTCGACGACCAGGTGCGGCACCGCCGGCCGCAGCTCCAGGTTGATCGTGGCCATGTACTCCTCCCAGCGCTGCAGCTTCCACGCGTCCCGGGCAGCGGAGCGGAACCCGATGTACTCCCGCATCGACTCCTCGTCGCAACGGACCCAGACCGGGAAGACGTCGACCCCGAGGGCGTTGCACCGGTTGGTGAGCCGCTGCATCCAGTTCACGTCCGTCATCTCGGCGATGAACGGAGCCGTCAACACGGTGGAGATGCCGCACTTGATGTTGGCCATGGCCGACTGCATCAGGCAGTCGTATTCCACCGGACGGACCTTCTCCCTGTAGAGGTCGGTGTGCCTGTCGTTCGCGTCCCCATCCAGCGCGACCAGGAGGCGTTCCACGAGCGGGCGGGTGAGCGGGTCCTTGTCCAGCAGCGGCCAGCCCGTCAGCTGAACGAAGAACCGAGCGAGCTCCGTCTTCCCGCTGCCGGCATAGCCACCCACGAGGATCAGCACCGGCCGGTGAGGATCACCGCCGGTGTGCCGCCTCTTCCACGCGTCGATGATGCGCTGCTGCAACGCGAAATGATCGGCTTCGCCGGTGCCGGGCCCGATGCGGTGGATCGCCCGCTCCACGGCCAAGACATGCGAGCCATTGAGACGGTCGTCCAGGGGCGTCAGCTTGAACGAGCTCTCCTCGCCCGGCAACGCATTGCGGAACCCAAGATCAGGCTCGGTGGCCCGGTAGAGCAGGCAGTAAGCACGCCGGTAGTGCGGACCCGGGTACACCTCACCCTGCTCGTGTTGCCACAACGTCTGCGGATTCGCCGCCGGGATGCCCTTCAACTTCGCCTGCTCCGCAACCTCGCGCAGACGATCGCCCGCCTTCTCCAAGGTCAGGCCATGCGCCTCCCGCTGCTCACGCAGCCGGTCCGGCTCCCACCCCGCTCGGTACTTCCCCACCCTCTGCCCCTCCTTTGTCGTCATGCAGGTGAGCCTAGATTCAGGCCCCCAAAACCCATGTGTACGTAGATGTTGAAAACCCGTGAATGGCCATGTGTACGGGCTTCGACAAGCCCTTGTGATGTCGCGTGGAGGCGCTTGCGGCTGTGATGGGTCCCACAAGACGGCACGTCAGAAAGGGGCCAGAGTGAACGGGACCGGTCTAAGCGTCGAACTCGTAGTCCAGCACGTAGGAGGCGCTGTCCATGGTCATCTCGTTCACCTCCACAGCCCGTCCTGCCTCGTCGTACGCGGTTCGCACTGTCAGCAGAACTGGGCGAGTGGGCGGGATCCCGAGGCGATCGGTTTCCTCGCCGTTTGGCATTCGGCACCGGATCTCCTCGCGGAAGTGGACAGGGGCATGCCCCAGTTCGGCGAGACGTGCGTAGGTGCCACCGGGGCCGGTGTCAGCGCGTGTGATTGCCGACCCTGCAACCAGCTCTTGGGGAAGATAGGAGGCCGCAAGCATCACCGGTCGGCCATCGAGTACAAAGCGGCGGGAACGACGGCAGGATGTGTGTCCTGCGGTGAGGCCCAAGACGTCAGCGATGTGTTCGGGGGGATCAACCTCGGCGATCGTGACTTGGTCAACGGACAGCGGTCTGTCCTCGTCGGCCGACCAGATGCTCTTGCCGGCGCCCCAGTGGTCACGTGCGAGGCGTTGAATTCCGCGCCGCCGGATCGGCCTGAAAGCCTGCACGAAGACCCCCGCGCCTTTCCGTGCTTCTACCAGTCCTTCTGTCCTGAGGACGCCAATGGCCTGTCGCACCGTCATGACAGCAACGCTGTACTCGGCCGCGAGGGCATGCTCGCCCGGCAGCCGATCGCCGGGACCGTACTCGCCACGATCGATCGCGGCGCGCAGATCGTCGGCGATGCGCTGGTACTTCGGCTGTCGCTTGGGGCGCTGCTCGTCGCTCATTCATCTCCTCGGTTCTCTAGCGATCTGATCGTACGGGTGGTGTGCCCGTTGAGGCGATGAGCCTCGGCCGGGCGCGGCACGTCTCTGTATTTCACTATAGAGGTAGTTGACATAGCTAGAGAGCTGAGCTTCACTGAAGACGTCGCTCAGGGCATCACGTAGAGCGAAACCTTGATCACTCCATGCTGCTTTCGGGGTGGCGGGCTCAGCCAGATGACTGTTCAGACTGCAACGGAAGGACTCAAGAATGAACGCCAACGCCCGCCCCATTACCGAAGCCTTGGACCGCGAGACCACCGCGCTTCTTGACGCGCTCGAGGTGGAGCTTCCCGAATTTGGGGACATCGACCTGGACGTGGCGTTCGGTACGCCGCTGGAGATGTACGAGGCCGGCGCCTTGCCCCACGAGCAGCTCGACGTCCTGGACATTCACGCCGCGATCGAGGCCATCAAGGTCCGCGAGAGCCGAATGGCCGCCGCCCGCGACATCGCCGCCGACCCGGCCGTCACCACGTTGGTTCGTGAACGTCTGGTCGACGTCCTGCTCCCCTACGCCGCCCAGCTGAACCCGGCGAGCGTGAGGGTGTCCGGTTCGCAGGGCACCGTGTCCCCCGTTCTGCTCGCCAGCTGATTCCGGCTTCCCTCATCAGGACCGCGTCCCGCACGCGGTCCTGGTGAAGGGAGCCGGAGACGGCCCCCAAAAATCTTCATATCGAGAGCGGCTGGAAACGGGTGACGGGCTTCGGCCATGAGGTCCCCGTGGCTCCAGAGTCACCGCTCCACACCACCTTCTCGCGGCCGTTTGGCTGCCTGCCCGACACAGCACCGCCGCCTCCAGTGGGCGGGTCTGTGTCGGACGGAGAACCCAACTCCGCACCTCTGCCTCTCCCCCTCCTGCCCGTTGAAAAGGGAGAACCCCTATGCGACCCAGCACCCGTGAACCTCTCCTTCTGAGCAAGCTCGCCCCGCAGAACATCAACCTCCGCGACGGTGAACCCCGCACGATCCTCTGCCCGGACTGCCAGACCTGGCACCGCCTGGAACGCAAGATCGTCAAGCCCCACCACCTCGACCGCACCGGACGCGGCGCCGCCGGCGCGGCCCCCCGCTGCAAGGGCAGCCTGCGCCGCGTCACCTTCGACCTGTCCGTCGAGGAGTGGGGCGAACGCCTCCTCCGCGCGGAGGAAACGGTCACCGGGCGCCGCGCCCAGGGCGGCACCCGCCGCAAGCCGCTTCCCGTCGCGCCGACCGCGATCAGCCGTTTGGCGCACACGACGGACGGCCTCCGCAACGGCCTCCGGGCACACCGCGCCAGCTGCCAGGTATGCCGCATCGGCGTCCCCTGCGACCACGCC
The DNA here is from genome assembly GCF_042716505.1 of Streptomyces sp. NPDC058674. Classification (NCBI taxonomy): domain Bacteria; kingdom Bacillati; phylum Actinomycetota; class Actinomycetes; order Kitasatosporales; family Streptomycetaceae; genus Streptomyces; species Streptomyces sp. NPDC058674. The sequence continues at coordinate 58,376 of NZ_JBHXSC010000023.1, read as the reverse complement.
ATCAACCTCTCCGACCGCATCAACGCCCAGGCCCAGGCTGGCATCCCCTCGCGGCCGGGCTCCAACCTCGCCGGGCCGGCCGCCGCCCTCGACCGCACCGAGCGCGCCCTCGCAGCCCACCGCCACACCTGCACGACCTGCCGCACCGGCCGCCCCTGCACCACCGGCCAGAAGCTCACCGCCCACCGGGCCACCGTCACCCAGACCGTGGCAGACCTGCGCCAGACCCGACGCCACCAGGACAAGCAGGCCACCGTCGTCGAACAGCACCGCACCCGCGACACCGCACGTCAGCGCGCACAGCAGTGGGAGACGACCACCACCGCCGTGAAGAGCGCCGACGCCCAGCGGCTGCGTGACGAGCTGGAAGCCACGCTGCGGCAGCTCAACCCGCACCTGGACCGCTTCGAGCGGGCCGCACTCGACAGCCGGATCACCGGCCTCGCCACGACGATCTACCGCCCGCAGCCGCGCAAGAAGTAGGAGGGAAGGGCCCATGGCCAAGAACGACGACCAGGCGACGCGAATGGCCGCGTACGAGAAGCAGCAGGCCGAGCTGGAGGAGATGCACGCGTGGTACGAGGCGTCGGACCACGCCGAGTACGTGCAGTACCTGGATGAGCTGGACGCCCGGGACGCCGAACTCAGCTGACACTCGCACGATCGACCACGGCCGCCGCCACCCGCGCACCTCGCGGGTGGCGGCGGCCGTGGCTGCTCGTACAGCAGCCCAGAAACGACGAACCCCCCGGGGGCCTAAGCCCGGGGGTTCGTCTCTGCAGTCACCCTCCGGAAAGGGAAGACGCACATGCACAGGATGACATCCACTCAGACCCGCCGGATGCGCCGCCCGGTGCTCCAGGCCGCCGTTGACGCCGGCGCCGGGTGCACCAAGGCGGACCCCGACCTTTTCTTCCGCGCCGACGGTCAGCCGCCGGCCACGTGGCAGGCGCAGCGCGCCGAGGCGGTCCGCTTCTGCCACGGCTGCCCGGCACGGGCGGCCTGCGAGGAGCTGGCCCTGCGCGACGGCGACGGCAACAGCCGCGTCGACGACCTGGTCCGCGGCGGAAGGTCCGGCAGCGAGCTGGCCGCCCTCCGCGAGCGCCAGGCCCAGCGCGTCGGCGCCGCGATCGCCGCCGACGAGGCCAGCGACACGGAATGGAAGAAGCTGACCAGCCTCACCGTCGACCTGAACCGCGAGGCGGGCATGACGCCGACCAGGTCCTCCGGTATGCCGCGCCAGAGCGAGCTGCAGGCGCTGCAGAACCAGCGGATCCGCAATCTCGTCGCCCAGATCAGCCAGATCCGCTCCGCCCGCCGCGCCCGCACTGGCTGGGAGGTAGCGGCATGACCACCACCCTCACCCCGCGCGCCGGAAAGATCGACGACATCCGCCGCGAAGACGACTCCCGCGGCTACGAGCGCGACGAGACTGACTCCCTCCACCAGGTCGAGGTCGGCACCCTGCTGCTCTCCATGGCCCAGCGGGACGATGTTCGGATCCCCGACGGGCGCCGGGTCCGGCGCACCCTCGCCGAGATGGCCCCCGGCTACACCCGACCCCCGCTGCTCTCGTTCAAGACGCTGTCGTTCAGGGCGGCGGAGGACGCGTGCGGCCTGTGCGGGTTCTGGACCTGCCGTTGCGGCCAGGCCGCCACCGCCCCGGTTCGCTCGCGTGCGATGGGCACGGTCCGGTGAGCTCCTGCGGCCACCCGCCGACCCTGGTCACCGTGAACTCGGTCGGCGCGGACGGCAAGCCCTTCCAGTCGGTCCGGCACGAGCCGTGCAAGTGCGGCGCCGACGCCCAGACGGAGAAATAGGAGCCCGTGCACATACCGACCGCCCGTACCGCCCAGCACCACGCGGTACGGGCCATCGCCGCGCGCGGCCTGGCCCACCCACTCACCCGGGTTCTCCTGGCGGCCGCCGCACTCACCGCGGCCGCTGCCTGGGAGAGCGGCCACCGCGTCACAGACATCCACCCGCCCCTCACCCGGCACGGCAAGAGCTGATTCGCCGCTCCCGCCCGGCGGGAGCGGACGACAACTTGTTGACCGCCACCCCGGCGCTGCGCTGATCGGCTACCCGCCGCACGGGACGCCGGCCTTTCACCACCCCGGGTCCGGGGCATCGCTTCTCTTCAGCCCTGATCCCTCCCGTAAGGAGTGACGTGAGCCAGTTCCTGATCGTCCTGTCGATGCTTTACCTCCTGGCCCTCGGCGTCTTCACCGTCTGGGCCGCCGTCGCCCCGGTCCGCCCGGACAAGCCCGCCAGTGCCCCCCGGTGATCCGCCTCTTCCTTGCCGCCCTCGCCTTCACGGCCTTCGCCATCGAGGGCCAGGTGCTGACCGGCGTCCTCATGGCAGCCGGGATCTACGTCACCGCGTGGGCCGCCGCCAACTCCCGCCGCTGACCCCGTACACCCCCTCTCCGTGAGGAGTCCCCCGTGACCAGCCACAGCCCTCCGTACCTCGACCACAGCCCGCTGGACAGGCCGCTCTTGCAGACGGTCCTCCCGCCGGCCCCCCGCGACGCCCGCCCCCACACCTCCGACACCTGCGCCCCCACCACACACGAGCAGAACGCCGGCCCTGCCGCGGCTGCAGCCCTGCACTGGTCCAAGGGCGACCGTTGGCTGCTGCGCGCAGGCATTGCCTCCGGTGTCGGCGTGGGCACGCTCGGCCTGGCCTCGTCCTACCGGGCCCTGGAGAAGAAGGCCGCCGCCCCTGCGTCGGCCGGCGGCTGGGGCTGGGGCGACTACGCCTGGATGCTGCCCGTCGGCGTGGACCTCGGCATCCTCACCTTCAGCATCGTCAACCTGCTCCTGGTCAAGGCCGACAAGCCGCTCGGCTGGGTCAAGTGGGTCCCCCGGGTCCTGACGATCGTCACGATCGTCCTGAACTGGCAGACCGGCGCCACGCTTGAGGGGAAGATCGGCCACGCTGCGCTCGCCGCACTGTGGGTGGTCCTCTCCGAGATCGCGGCCCACCTGTACGCCGCGCACATCGGTCGGCTCAAGGGCCGCCGCGAGATGGAGCGGATCCGCCTCTCCCGCTGGTTCTACACCCCGGTCAGTACGCAGCGCGTCAACCGGCTGATGAAGGTCTGGGAGATCACCTCCTACGACGAGGCGCTGGAACGCGACCGCGAAATCTCGGTCTACCGGTCCGGACTGCGCAAGGAGTTCGGACGGCTGTGGCGCTTCAAGGCCACGGAGGAGCGCCTTCAACCGCTGAGGCTGACCGCGTACGGCATGCGGATCGAGGAGGCACTCGAAGAGCCCGACCGTCAGCTGACGAAGGCCGAGCTTCGGGACCAGAAGCGGGAGCTTCAGCAGGCCCGCGCTCGGCTTCAGAAGGTTGAAGCGGAATCTCAGGTCAAGCGCGCCGAGCTTCACGCGCAGGCTGCGGAGGTCAAGGCCAAGGGCGAACTCGAAGCCGCCAAGGCGGAGGCCGACGCGGCAGCTTCAATCCGGGTTCAGCAGGCTGAAGCCGACCTTCAAGTCAAGAAGGCCGAGGCCGACTCCGAGATCAAGCGCGTTGCTGCCGAGGCCGAAGCGAAGGTCCGCGAGCTTGAACTTGCCGGACAGGCTCGCGAGGACGAACTGGCCCGCAGCCGGGAAAAGGACCAGCTCAGCTGGGAGACCGAGCGCGCCCGACTGGTTCTCGACCAGCAGGCTGAAGCCCGCCGCCTGGAACTTGAAGCCCGCCAGAGCGAGGTTGAAGGCCAGCTGATCGAGAGCGCCGAGGCGGCCACCGCCCGACGCGTTGCGAAGGAGGAGGAGCGGGCCGCCGCCGAGGCGGGCCGCGAGGCAGCTGAAGCTCTGCGCGTGACTGCTGAGGAGGAGTTGAAGGCCAAGCAGACCCTCCTGAAGGCAGCTCAAGCGGAAGCTGACGCCAAGGAGCTCGAGCGCAAGGCCGCCGAGGATGCAGCCGCCGCGAACGCCGCCCGGCTGAAGGCCGCCGAGGACGAGGTGAAGGCTGCCGCTCTGGAGGCTGAAGCCCGGCTGAACCCGGTTGAACGGGAGGCTCGGCAGATCGCCGACATGATCCGCGCCGAGGGCCTGAAGGCCGTCACCCTCACCCGGATCGAGCAGCACTTCGGCGTCTCCCAGGGCACCGCGTCCACCCGGCGCAAGCGCGCGATCCAGATCCTCCAGGAGAACGGCGAGCTCCCCGCGGAAGCCGCCTGACCTGCACGAACTGCTTCGACGGTTCCACCGGCCCCCGAGGCACGGGCAATGCCTCGGGGACACGGTGAAGGCGCCGAAGCGCCGGCACCAACCCTGTCACCCCAACCCCCGTCAGGGAGGAGAAACCGGCACGTGAGCAGCACCAGCGCAGACCGCCCGACCTGGCGGCGCAAGCGTGACCAGAAGCGCAGCGAGACCAGGGCGCAGCGCACCGAGAACTACCGCCAGCAGCTGCGCCGAGAGGGCGCGACACGCGGCATCAAGGGCGTCGCGGAGGCCGAGTTCAACATCGTCCGATCGGTCATCGGGGCCCTCCCCGAGCACCGCCGGGACGAGGAGTGGAAGGCCCTCGCCGTAGTCCTGCGGCAGCTCGGCCAAGGGCTGAACAGTCGTCACAAGCAGTGACTGATTGCGTAATTCGCAGTGCGTATTTCGCAGGCGCGGGTCCGCACCCGGACCCCCAACGCGTAGGCGGGCGCGCGGGCGCGCGCGAGAGTACAGGCCACCTTCCGTAATCGGCAACCGGTGGCCGCATCGACTTCACACGAGCCGTTTCCAATGGAAACGGAACCCAGGAGGGGAAAAGAAATGGCAGCAGTGGACGCGGTGATGGGCGCCGGTGTCGGCGCCACGTGCATCGCCTTGTCGGTCGCGCTTCAGGTCGTCGCCCGCAAGGGCGGCGGGGGCGGCGGCAAGCACCACGGGAAGGGCGGGGGCGGCGGCCGTTCGGGCGGCAAGCTCCTGTCGAAGCTGGAAATGCCGCGCCTGCACGTCGGGCTGTGGATCGCTGGCGGCCTCGGGTTCGTCGGTACGAAGCTCGGTGAGTGGATCAACACTGGGATCTCCTGGTGCAACGAGCAGATCGGCGTCCTGCTCACCGAGTGGATCGGTGTCGGCCTGGGCTGGCTCGTGTCCGGCGCCCTGATCGTGATCCTGATCCGCGACATCCGCGACGACAAGTCCGAGCCCCGCACCCTGGGCATCGCCGCCGCCGCCCCGTTCGCGGTTGTCGCGATCCCCGGCACCGTCGGAGCCGGAGCGGCCGCCGCGATCGGGTTCATCTCCACCACCGTCGGCGGGATCGTCGCCACGCTCTTCGGCATGAACTGAGACGGGGGCCGACACAGATGGATCCGCTCACCGTCCTCGTCATCGCCTACCTCGTCGGCCGCGGCCTGGCCGGCGGCACCCAGAACGTGAAGGACTCCCACGAGAACACCAAGGAGAAGCTGTCCCCGAAGAAGAACGGGGACAAGGCCGGCGTGGGCACCAACGTGGCCGCCGGAGTCATCACTGCGGGCACCGCCCTGTACACCTTCGGCTCCGGCTTCAAGAACGGCTGGAAGGACGCCTACCCCGAAGCCCGCGACGTCGTGAAGGCCCAGCGTGAGAAGAACCGGCTCGCCAGGGAAGCCCGCGAGAACGGCGGCGCGATCCCGCCGCCCGCCAACGGCCAGCCCCCGCTGACCCCCGCCGACGGCGCGGGCGTCGTCCGACCCGACGGCACCATCGGCCCCGCCGCACCACCCGGCACCGCCGATCCGAACAACGGGGGCCTGATCCCCCCGCCCCCCTCACACCCGCCCACCAACGGCCCGGCATCCGCCGGGCCGTCCTCGTATACCCCTGGGAGCAGCACTGTGACGACCCCCGGAGCCGTCGAAGTCCGCAACGTCGACACCCTCGTGATCTGGCTGGAGGGCACGCTTGCGTTCGCCAACCGCGAGCGGGACGACGCCGTCGCCGCCGTCAAGCGGATCGCTGACCTGGAAGCGAAGGTCGAGGCGACCTACAACCAGGCCGTGGCCGCCAAGTACGACAACCAGGTGCTGGGGAAGCTCGCCGCGCTGCGCGACCAGCTCGGCCGGCTGAAGGCTGCCCGCGAGGCGGACGCGAGCAACAGCGCGGAGGCCGCCGCGAACTCCTCGGTCACGGGGCAGAACGTCCTGGCCCGCCACGGCGGCATCAACGAGGCCGCGGCCGCGGCGCCCGAGGAGATGGCGGAGTCGACGACCTACATCGACTGATCCCGCCGCCGCCCACCGCAGTTTCCAAATCAGAGAGGCAACATCGTCATGGCAGAGATCACCTACCGGCAGATGCTGGGCGTCATCGCCCGTCTGCTGGACGCCACCACCGCCGAGGCCGAGACCGCTGAGCACCGCCGTCGCCGGATCAACGCGAAGGCCATCGAGGCCCACGCAGTCGTCGACCGGCTCACCGAGCTGGAATTCGACGACAGCACGAAGAACGACGTCAGCGAGATCGCGGGGAACTTCGTCGGGCAGGCCCGCGCCGCGGGCGCGGCCGCGGTCGCGGCCAACGACCTGAGCACGGGAGCGAAGGACGCCGCGAACACGGTCCGCCGCAACCACGGCGGGATCCACTCCGCAGTGAACTCCGCGCCCGTCGCCCCGGCCAACCGGACGGCCTACATCGGCCTGTGACCGCACGGTCGAAGCCCAGCCCCCACCCCGTCCGGACGGGGCTGGGCTCCGGCCGTGTGCCCACAGGCACCCCCCTGACACGGAAGAGAGGTCCCCGATGAACCCGCTCACCCGAGCCCCCCGCCCGACCGACCCCGAGCCGCTGGTCCTCGTCATCGACGAGATGGCCACGCTGCCCGGTGAGGCGGCCGACATGGCCCGCCGCATCGCGACCGCCGGCCGCAAGAACGGCGTGGTCCCCAACCGGCCCAGCCGCCTGCCCCGGTTCTGGCAGTACCCCACCACCGGGGAGCTCGCCGCGTCGTACGAGCCGCCCGCCGCCGGATAGCCACCCGCTCCACCACACCCCCTGCTGTCGGCGGGGCACGCCCCGGCCGCCGGGGAAGCCCCGCCCTTCGCTCTCCCCACACGGCCCTTCCCGGGCCGGCCTCCAGTGGGGAGGCCGGCCCTGCCGTGCCTTCTCCCGGAGGTTTCCCGAGTTGTCCGCCACCCGCTCCCCCGCATCCGAGCGTGCCGTCCTGGCCACGGAGCCCGAGACGACGGTCGACGCCGACGCCTCCACCGCTGCACGGGCATTCCACGCCGTGCGCCGGTGGGGCTGGCGCAACCGGCGTCACCTCACCCCCCTGTACGGATCCGTCGCCCTGGCCGCCTACGGCCAGGCCCTCACCGCCGCCCCCTACGGCGTGGCCGGCGCCCTGGCCACCGACACCGTCGCCGCGGCCGCCTACTACGCCTGGACGAAGTGGCGGACCAAGGAAGGCTGGGACCACACGGCCACCCAGTTCCTCAACCGCCACCACGCCCTGCCCACCCCGCCCGGAAGACCGCTGTGCCGCGATGAACTGATGCGCTCGGGCGGGGCGGTCGGCTCGGCCGCTGTGCTGACTACGCTCATGCCGAGCCTGGACGCCGGGCCGTTCGAGCCGGGGATGGCCGGGGTGTGGTGGCTGGGCTGGCTGCCCTCGGTGGCGATCCCGTGGTGGTACCGGCGCCGGATCCGCCCCACCGAGGAGGAGATCCCCACCGGCCTGGAGGACCGTGTGGCCCGCTGGCTGGGCACGGTCGGCTCCTCCAGAGGAGCCCTGCCCGGCGCCGAGCTTGTCGACGTCGCCGACATGGACGTCGAAGGAGCCTGGCAGGGCACCATCGCCCTGGACCCGGTCCGCCACACCAGCGCCGACGCCAAGGCGGCGGTGGTCCGGATCGCCGGCGCGTACGGTCTGTCCCCGACGTCGGTGTCGGTGGAGAACGACCCGTCCGGGAACGCGGCCCTGGCCCGCCTGCAGGTCTACCGCCGAAACCCGCTCAAGAAGGTCCCCGTCTTCCCCGGACCACACGTCCTGGACAAGAAGACCGGCATCGCCACCATCGGCTGGTACATCGACGGCACCCCGGCGATGTACCAGATGTGGCGACCCGGCTGGGGCGCGGTCCACTCCCACATCTCTGGCTCCACCGGCGCCGGAAAGTCCGCGATCTTCCGATCCCTGTTCGCCATCGAGAAGCAGTCCGGGCTCGTCGTCTCCTGGGGCGGCGACCCCCAGTACGGCAAGAGCTTCGGGTTCTGGCAGGACTACCTGGACTACTTCGCCTGCGGCCCCGACGAGTGCATGGGCATGCTCATCGCCGCCAACACCGAGCTGGATCGCCGCTCCAAGAACTCGGCGCTGTCCACCTGGGTCGACGCCGACGGCGACACCATGTACGGCGAGACGGACTGGGAACCCGGCGAGGACCCGCTACTCGCCGTCACGATCGACGAGTGGCAGGACGTGTGGGGCGCCTACGGCGCCGAGGCCATCGAACTCGCCGTCCGCATCGCGATCCTGGGCCGCAAGTGCGGCATCAAGCTCCGCCTCGGCACGCACCTGCCGACGCTGGAGTCCCTGGGCAGCGCCAAGCTCCGCCAGCCGCTGACCGCCGGGAACAACATCGCCCTGCGCACCACGGAGCGCTCCGCCGGGTACGTCATCAACCTGCCCGCCGACCCCAACGACATCCCGTCGGTGTGGGACGACGAGGTCGGCGTCCCCACCTCCGGCCTGGGCTACATGAAGGGCGTCCAGGAACGCGCGGCCATCTTCCGAGGCTGGGCCCCCGAGCCCAAGGAGATCGCCACCCGCTGGGCGAAGAAGACCGAAGCGGTCGCCGAACTCACCCCGGGCGCCGGCGAGGCCATCGGCCCGCTCTACACCGAGTGGCGTGACCGCCTGGCCCTGCGCCGCACCGGCCAGGAGCCGCCCGTACCGGGCGTCACCGACGACAACGAGGAGGGCAACGAGAACAGCCGGGCGCCGCTGGTCCTTCAGCAGCGCCAGGCCCCGGTCGACGACCTGGCCGCGATGGTCCAGGCCGAGTCCAAGCCCGTCACCGGCACGAAGAAGGCGCAGATCCTCAAGTTCGTCGCCTCGCAGGGCGTCACCACCACCGGTCTGATCGCGGACCGGCTGAACATCCCGCTGTCCACCGTGTCCTCCACCCTGACCCGCGCCGTGAAGAAGGGCGAGGTCGCGGACATGGGCCACGGCATGTGGGCGGTCGCCGAGGCGGCCTGACCCCGGCCCGTCTCTCCACCGGGCCCCGCCACCCGATCCGGGTCGCGGGGCCCGGCACCCGCCAACCGTCATACGCGATGCCGCTTCTGGAGTCCCTGATGAGTTACGAGACCTACCTCCAGGCCGACCAGAACGTCGGCCCCGCACCCGTCCCCGTCCCGGTCGCCCCTCTGCGGCCGCTGCACCCCCGCTTCAACGGCTACACGCCCGAGGAGCTCTACCAGGCCGCCGTCCGCGACTCCCTCATCCGCACCGGCGACCTCCCCTACGAACCGGCCCCGGCACAGCACCAGCAGACCGCCGTCGTGCAGCACTTCCACACCGCGCCGCCGCCCCAGTACCCCTATCCGGCGCAGCTGTTTGCCGCCCAGCAAGAGCCGGCCGTCCCGGCCTGGGTGAAGCGCTACGCCGCGATCACCCTGTCCACCGGCGGGACCTGCGCCCTCATCGGCCTCGGCCTCAACCTGGCCGCCCCCGCCCTGCCGTATGTCTCCACCGTCCTCTACAGCGCCGCCGCGATCGGCGCGACCGTCATGGTCGCCGTCGCCGCCCTCCGCAACGCCCTGCGCACCCGCGGGGGCGGCGGATCGGTCCCCGGTGCCCGCGGGGCGCAGCGCGTCGGAGACACCCACATCCACCAGAGCGTGGTGAACCGCGGCGTCTTCTCGCGTGGCTCCATCAACAACACCTTCAACAGCTGAGCAGGGAGCACACCATGGGTAACGCCTTCTACGAGATCCGCCGCAACGGCCTGATGATCGAGGCCGGGTACGGCGTCGAGGCCGAGTGCGAGCGCACCGGCTGCACCGAGCGGATCGACCGCGGGCTCGCCTACCTCTGCGGCGAGATGCCCGGCGGCACCGAGCACGCCTGCGGCGGCTACTTCTGCCACGGCCACCTCTACACCGCCCCGGACGGTCACGACGGCTCGATGTGCGGCATGTGCCTGCTGGCCGACGCGCTCCCCGAGCAGCTCCTCGAGGACGCCGCGACCGCCGCCGCAGGCGCCCTGCAGGAAGGTGCCGGGCCGCAGACCCTCGCGGTCCACGTCATCGCCGCCGTCCTGCCGCACCTCGCCCAGCAGGCCCTCCAGACCGCGGCCACCGGCCCCGACACCCCGGTCAAGGAAGCCGCGTACACCGCCGGCCACACCGACGCCGCCCTCCACCTGGCCGACCGGCTCCTCGCCGACCTGCCCCCCACCACCGCCCCAGCCCCGGCCCTCTGACCGGTCCACCCGCCTGGTCCCCGGCCCGCCCGCACGCAAGCGGGCGGCCCGGAGACCGGACAGGCCGACCGGCCGAACACCGGCGACCAAGCCGCATTCACCGCGACCCCCGACACCGGGGCTGCGCACCCACACCACCGACTCGTATCTGGGGAGAGCCGCTGCATGGCGAAAGACACACGCGTCATAGGAGTCATCACCGAGCCCGCTCCGCCGACCTGGTGGAAAGCGAACCGGCACCGGGTGTGCCTGGCCTTCGGCCTGTGGGCCGGATGGCAGCTGTGCGCGAACTTCAACGGCCACGCCGCCGTACCTGAGTCCCAGCCCGCCTACACCGGCCCGGCCGTGCCTGGACCCGACGCCTCGGTTCAGCCCCTGCGCCACCCGACCCCCGCCCGCTGAACATCACCGGAGGCAGCACCATGACCAACAACACCGTCCCCTTCCCGCGCAAGCCCCATCACGACAAGCTCGACGACGAGCCGGCGGCGCCCGCTGCCGCCCCGCCCGCCTGGCGCCGCTTCGCGACCTGGCTGGCCGAAGCCGCCGCCGACCGCTTCACGGAGGTCCTGGAAGCCCCAGACGAGGGCTGGCGCGGCATGGCCACCTGGATCAAGACCATCGTCGTCCTGGCCGCCGGATTCCTCGTGTGGGGGCTCGGCGCAGCCGTGATCGCCGCCTGGTCCAGCTGGGAATGGAACTCCCTGGGAACCGGCCTCATTGCCACCCTCCACCAGCCCGTCCGCGACTTCATCGCCGCTCACACCACGGGCCTCCCCACCACGGCCACCACCATGTACGGGGCCTGGCAGCTGTTCGGCGTGGGCTCCTTCATCCTCAGCGGCTGGGCCCGGGCCGCCGGCGCCCGCCTCACCTGGACGGCCTGGGGCGGTGCTACCACCGCCATGGTCTGGACGGCCTCCCCGGCCTCCGGCCGCGCCGTCGCCGCGGCCCTCACCGTCCTCGCCTGGACCGCGGCCTCCACGATCGCCCTGCGCGGCCTCACGCTCCGGTCCACCACCTTCGTCCACGTCTACAACAACGTCCAACCGACCCCGGTCACCGTCGACGCACACGTCCACGTACCGGAGCCCGTCGTCAAGCGCGTCGAGATCAACGGCCGCGCACTGCAATCCGCCGACGACTGACCGCCCCGCCCTCTGACGTCTGCTGTCCGCCCCCGCCCACACCGGCGCGGGAGCGGGCCGCTCGGCTCCGCCAGACCCGCCGCACGCACTGACTCCTGACCCGACGACCCGCCCGGTCCTCGGCCGCCCCACGGGTGCCGAGGACCGGACAGGCCGCCCGGCCTGCGAACAACCCCTGCACGACACCGACACCCACAAGGAGCCAGCCCACATGGAGTCCAACGACGGCTTCCCTGCTGCGCAGCACAGCCGAAGCCTTGGAGCCACTCCCCTCGTGACGCTGCACGACCCCGTGGCCACCGCCGACGACCTGTGGCTCAGGCTCGTCGAGCACCAGCCCGCCATCGCGGCCGCGCTCGGCCTGAAAGTCCGGGAGCTTCCCGAGGACTGGTCCCTACGGCAGCTCGGCGTCGGCCGCCCCGAGGCCGCGCTCGCACTCTCACCATCCAGCCCGGAGCACCGGGTAGAGATCGAGCCGTACGAAGCCGACTGGGAATCCTGCCCCGCGTGCGGGGAGGTCCTCGACGAGTTCTGCCGGTACCACACGGGCCACGCAGCCGGATACGAGGCGCTGCACCGGCCGCTGCTGGACGCCGTCACGCTCGACGCGGACGTCACGGTCCGGGCGGTGCTCCAGCGGTTGGCCGACGCCGACGAGGCCGCAGCGAACGGTGAACGGGTCGACACCACAGCCCAGCCGACCGGGCAGGCGCAGATGACGCCGCCGCTGGCCGATCCCTGGAACAGGTGATGGCCGACCAAGCCGAAGACCTGGCTGACCTCGACACGTACGACCCCGGCGACGGCTCCGTGCCCGTCCTCCGGTGCAAGCACCCCTCCACCCCTGAGGCTTCGGGCCGGTGTCTTCGACACCGGCCGAAGCGACCCGGCGGCGTTTCCAATGGAAACGCGAGGGGCGCCATACGGGATCCGTACGGCGCCCGGTGTGGTCTCTCGCCGTGAAGGTCAGGGGCCAGCCGGCGCCGCCCCGGCTTCAATTGATCTCCAGCCGGTCGGGTAGCCCGCTGCCCCTTCCCATCGCCGAAGCAGGGTTTTCCTTCAGCGGGTTCTGTAGTTGATCAACGCTTACCCGCAGGTTCATAGGTCGCATCGACGCTGGCGTCCTCGTGGTTATAGCCGGACAACAGCAGCGCCATGGCCTCCTTGCGGATCTCGCTGGCGGTCGTTTGCCCGACGTCTAGCCGCTCCATGACCATGGTCAGCGGCACAGCCTCGTGATCGATGTTGTCGACTGGCATGTTCGGTTGCGTGGCTAGCAGCATGCGGGCCACACGGCGTGCCGAGCGCTGACGCGGGGTGAGCCGGGCATAGTCGTCGGCGGCCTCAGCGGCAGCCTCGGCATGTGCGGCATCCGCCCTTAGCTGGGCGGTGGCCAGGTGCAGGCGTGCGGCTGTGTGGTCCGCTCGTTCGGCGAGGCAGGCATAGACGCGGGCCACATCAGCCAAGGCGCGGGCGGCAGTACGGTCACCCTGGGTCCATGCAGCGTACGCCTGGCGGGCCAAATCACGGGCGGTTCCCGCGTCGTCGCAGGCAGGTTCGCCCGAGGCCAGACGCCCGGCAACGTGCATCGCGTCACCGGGGTCGGTTGGGGCCGGAACTCGGATGATCTGAGGGGCCGAGTCGGGGTCGGGGTGCATACCTCACCCAACGATCCCGTGCGGGATGAGTGTCGGAGGAACGGATCTGGTCCAACGGCGAGGCGCTCTCGTTGCCCAGGCCGCCACCGCTTGGACACACGATCCTTCTTCCAGTCAGTGCCAGTCCATCGGGACCAGCTGGGCCAGAAGCTGTCAGTCGCACGGTCCGCCGTTCAACCTCGGCTGCGACAGATCACGGTGTTACCCATTGGCGACTTCGATGTTGTGCGGACCGAACCGGCGGTGGATCTGAAGCCAGTTCAGCTGGCCTCCGCGGTACCGGTCCATGGCGGTCCAGCCCGTCTCCTCGCGTTGCCAGGTGCGGCGTCCCGCGCGGACGGTGGCCCCGAGCGGGGGCTCGACTCCGTGGCCTTCCGCCAGGACGTCGACGGCGAGGGCGACTTCGGCTTCGACGTCCTGCTGGCCTGCCCCGAGGACGACTGCCCGGGCCCGGCCTGGACGCCCGTCTACAACGCCGGCGACCTCTACAAGGCGTACCGCGGCGCCCTCGACAACGACGAGGACCTGATCTGCACCCACTGCGGCCCCCGCACCGAGATCGGTTCCGACGACCTGCTCGCGGAGGCGTCGTGACCCACCAGGACAACCAGCTGATCCCGGATCCGGTGGAGCGCCTCGGCGGCGCCCTGCGCCAGCGCCTCGGCCTGGCCTGGATCCCGTCCATGGACGACGGCGCCCCGGCCGTGATCCTCACCAACTACCGGGCCGGCCGCTGGATCGGGGCCGACCCCGACCCGGCCACCAACCGGATCACCCTGCAGGCCGGATGGACCGACGAGCGGCCCTTCACCCCGACCGGCTTCTACACCGCCGACCCGGCCGGACACCGCGACCTCGGCCACTGGCTGTCCTGCGGCGACCTCACCGACGCCGTCGGCGTCATGGCGCACGCCCTGCGCCAGCTCCTCGCACAGCTCTGACTCGTCTGCCAGCCCGTCCTCACTTTCAAGGGAGCACACCCCATGACCGACCACAGCCCGTTGGAGCACGCCGTCCGCGCCCTGCGCACGGGCCTGATTGACAGCGTCACCACTGTCGGCGGAGTCGCCGCAGGCGCGGCCCTCGGCTGCTGGACCCACCACCAGGCCGGAGCGCTCCCCCGGAGTGCCCGGATCGGTGCCGGGATCATCACCGGCCTGACGGCCGCGCTGGTCACCGACTCCCTCCTTACCGCTGCTGCCGCACCGGTACGCCGCGACCTGCACCGGCCGGCCCCGCGGTTGCCCGAGCCCCAGCACGGCGAAGGACCGCGTGCCCAGGCCGCGCTGGCGGCGGCCGCCGAGGCCGAGGCCAACGCCGCGTTCCACTGGGCGATGGGCGACCTCACCGAGATGAGGGAGCGGTCCCGCCGGTCCGGCTATGAGGACGGCACCGCCATCTACTACCTCGGCAGCGGCCAGTACCTGCGCTTCCAGCCCTCCCACCGCGAGCTCGGCACCGATCACTCCCTCGGCTGGGAGCAGCAGTACACGTTCGAGACCGTCGCGGGCAGCCACGTCGTCCTCAGCGCCGCGCACCTGGTCGACCTCATGGACCAGTTTGAGGCCGGGCCCCCGCAGACCTGGGCCGAGCCGCTGACCGCCGAGGAAGTGGACGCGGTGGCCGGCCCCCACACCGCGGCTCCCGACACTCGCGGCTGACGGCTCCCCGTGCTGTCCCGACCCCTGGTGGGGCCGGGGCGGTGCGGAGGACCGGACAGCCCGGCCCGACAGATCACCCATCCCACCGGAAGGCTCTGCCATGACGAAGACGCCCACCTACTACGTGGCCACGCTCCCCGACGGCACCATTCCGACCGTCGCCAGCGGCCGGGCGCCGCTCGACCTGCTCGCCGCCGACGCGGACGGCATCACCCGCCACCCCGCCCCCGGCAAGCGCTGGTTCGACAACGACTCCTTCTTCACGATCGTCACCCAGCCCGGGGAATCGCTGCACGGACTGTGGCGCTGGCCCGTGCGGCTGTTCATCGTCGAGCCGGTCGGTGAAACCGGGACCGGCGACCGGTACTACCCCTACCAGCGCATGACCCACGCCCTGCGCGTGGTGGAAGAGACCGACGCCTGGCACGTCTTCGGCCCCCTCGGCCAGAAGGTCCTCGACTCCTGGACCGAGCTGCCAGCCCTCGCCTGCGGCTGGGCGCAGGACTGGAGCGCCGACCCCGACGGCACGAAGGAGCGCTACGAGGACTGGCGCCTGTGCAACACCGAGACCACCGCCAGCGGCATGCGCGCCGAAGCCACGGCCGCCCAGGCCGCGGACCGTGCACGTCGAAGCGAGGCCCTGGCCACCGTCCGGAAGATCGCCATCGACAAGGCCACCCGCGCCGCCGCCTCCACCGGCGCGGACCGGGCGGTGATCCACTTCGCCTGCCGCCGCGCCGCGCACCTCGCCGAGGCCGTCCTCCTCGAAGACCGGCTCACCCCGTACCTCCTGGACACCCTGCGCGGCATCCACCTCGAGCCCGGCAGCCCGCTCCGCGCCGACGCGTAGCACCCTGCTCGTGCCCTGACGGCTCCCCGTGCCGTCCCGACCCCGCGCTGGGGCCGGGACGGTGCGGAGGACCGGACAGTCCGCCCGGCCCTTCGGCACCGACAAGGAGAAACCCCGTGACCGTTCTCCAGCTCGCCCCGGCCCCCCGGCACGACCGCGCCGCCGACCTCGCCGAGCCCGCCCCCATCACCGCCCTGCACCAGCGGGTGAAGGACTTCGACCTCTCCGAGCGTGCGGCCGAACGCGACGCCCAGTTCGCGATGGCCGCCGTCCTGCTCGCCGACTCGGTCCTCACGATGTCGTTCTCCGACACCCTCGACCAGGTCGTCCCCGTCATGTCCTGGACCGGACACCCGCCGCTCACCGACAACGGCCTGCCGGCCTCCGCCGTCACCTACCTCGGCTCCACCGACGGCTCCCGGGGCTGGTGGCTCCACTACACCCGCCGCCACGACGAGCAGAACGAGGACGGCGACCTCCTCCACGTCCTCACCCTGATCGCCCCCTGCGACTGCGGCGCCTACACCGACGTCGAACTCGTCGACGAAGACGCCCTCATCGTGCTGCTCGACGAACTCGACACCGAGCCCGGCGCCCCGGTCCCCTGCGACTACCGGCTGAGGATCCGCCGCTCCAGCTACCTCGACCCCCGGCACGACAGCACCGAGCCGCCCTTCTAGGGCCCATGCCTCACCGAGGTACACGCCAGCACCGAGACCACACCGCAGGACCAGCGCCTGATGCGCCCCGGGACAGCCGCATGGGTGTCCGTCCAATACCGGCTGTCCCGGGCCCGTACGTCCCTCCCGCATCAAGACGAGAAGGAGCACCTGACCATCATGGCCTTACGTCTTCCCGCCCCGCAGCCCCTCGCCATAGCCGTCGCAGCGGCCGTGCCGACCACCCTGTGGATCGCCGACGGGGTCGTCATGCGGCGCCGCCTTGCCGCCGCCCGCCGCGACCCCCTCACCGGACTCCTGGCCCGCGACGGCTACACCCGCGCTGCCACCCAGCTCGTGGCCCGCCACGGAGACCACGCCCTCGTCGTCTTCCTCGACGTCGTCGATTTCAAGGCCCTCAACGACCGTTACGGACATGCCGCGGGCGACCGGGTTCTCGCCGAGCTCGGAGCGCGCCTGGCCCAGTGGGCTGGCCCCCGGGGCGTGGCCGCGCGCCTGCACGGCGACGAGCTCGCCGCGGCAGTGCGCTCCCCGGTCCACCGCCGCGGAGCGCGCCTCGCCCAGCTCCACCGCGCGCTGCACCAGCCGGTCCGCATCGACAGCGTCCTCGTCGACGTCGGCGTTTCCATTGGCGCCGCCAGCCCCAGCGACCTCCACACCCGCGACCTGCCTCAGCTGCTGAGGGGCGCGGACGCCGCGATGTACGAGCACAAGCGTGAGCGCACCGGCCACTACCGGCTCGCCACCCCCGCGCACGCCGCCACGCCGACCGTCAACGGCCGCCGCCTCGGCCGGCCCGGCACCGGACCTCAGTCCCTCGCCGCCTGAACCCCTCGCATGCGCCCAGGGGTGGCCGCACCCGTGCGGCCACCCCTGGATCCGGCACACCCCGTCACCCAAACGAACCGGAGACCCCGCGCAATGAGCCACACCGCCACGGCCCGCCGTACCGCCGCAACCGCCATCCGCGCCATCGGCATCCAGGCCCACCACGACCATCTGTGCGCCCGCTGCTCCGTCACCTGGAACGGCGCCGAGGCCGACTGCTGGTCCTGTGGACTGCCCGCCACCTCCGAATACACCCACCCCGGCGCAGCGCTCCAGATCCTCCTGACCACCATCGGCTGCGCCCTCACCCGCCCCACCGCCCAGCAGGCCATCCTGTGACCTCTGCTGCGGCCGTCACCGACCCGTTGACCGGACCAAGGAGTCCCGATATGGCTCACTGCGCCTTCTGTTCCATCGCCGCCGGCACCGCTCCGGCCGCTGTCGTGCGAGAGTGGGACGACGCCATCGCGATCCGCCCCCGGTCCGGCGGGGTTCACCCCGAGCACGTCCTGGTCCTGCCCCGCGTCCACGTCCAGGACGCGGGAGAGGGCCCCGCGGTGACCGCGATCGTGATGCGCCGCGCGGCCGAGCTGATGGCCGAGCACGAGCACGCGAACATCATCACGTCCAAGGGCACCTACGGAACGCAAACCCAGTACCACCTGCATGTCCATGTGGTGCCCCGTGCCGACGGCGACGGACTCCCGCTCCCCTGGACCAGTCAGTCCGACAGGGACCGGCTGCGCGCCGAGCGGGATGCGGCCCACGCCAAGCTCAGCGTGCTCTGGGACCGGGTCGAGGACGCGGGCAGCCAGATGGACACCGACTACGTCCGCGAGGCTCTGGAAGGCGGCACCGCGCGATCGGTCGCCGAGTACGTCCGTGCTCAGGAAGCCCAGGAGGCCCAGGAGGCCGGACAGTGACTGACTCGATGCTCACCCTTGTCTACGCCCGCGAGCCGATCCCCGCCTCGGGGCCGAGCGTCTTCCTCGCCGGACCGACCCCGCGCGCTGGCGGCGACATCGCCTCGTGGCGGCCCGCCGCCATCGAGGAGCTCACCGCCCGGTGGACCGGCGAGCAACCGCTGACCGTGCTCACCCCGGAGTCGCGCGGCGGCGTCCGCGCCAAGCACTACGACGACCAGGTCGGCTGGGAGACCGCAGCCCGCGCCGCCGCCGACGCGATCCTGTTCTGGATCCCCCGAGACCTGGAGACACTCCCGGGCTTCACCACAAACGTGGAGTTCGGCCTCGATGTCACCACCGGCCGGGTCGTGCTCGGCTGCCCGCCCAATTGCCCCAACCCCGAGCGCAACCGCTACCTGATCTACGTCGCGCGCCACCACGGGGTACCGATGCGCGAAACCCTGGACGACACCGTGGCAGCCGCGCTCACCCTCGTCATGAGGAAGGCTCCGCGCCCGTGATCCGAGCCCTCACCATCCGGTCTCCCTGGTCCGACTGCATTGCCCTCGACAACGGCAAGCGCACCGAGAACCGCGTCTGGCGCACCAACTGGCGAGGCACCCTCCTCATCCACGCCGGACAAGCCATCGACCGCGCAGCCCTCACCCTGCCGCTCGTCACCCAGACCCTGCCCGCCGGCCACCAGCTGGTGAAGGGCGCCGTCGTCGCCGTCGCCGACCTCGCCGACATTCACATGGACGATGGGCCCTGCACCCCTGGTCCCTGAGGGATCACTACCACTGGCAGCTGACCAACCTCTTCGCGCTACCCGAGCCGATACCCGCGACCGGCGCCCAGGGCCTATGGCACCCCAAGCTGCGGCTCCTGGAACAGATCGCGGCCACTGCTCCGAACCTCGCCGGACGCCTGAGCCTCATGTAGCCCGGCACAACAAGCCTCTCCTACTGTCTTACCCATGAACACACGAAGGCCCGGCTCCCTGCGATCACTGCAGGAAGCCGGGCCTTTTCGCGTTTCCGGAGTGCTCCGACCCTTAACCGGGTTAAGGGTCGGAGCAGGTACGAGGACCGAGAGAGACCCTTAACCGGGTTAAGGGTCGTCCTAGTCGTCGGCCATGAGGAGCTCTACGAGCTCGTCCCGATGCTGCGCAGACATGTGCTCCCGGAGATGCCGATTGAACCAGCCCGGGTCGTTCCACGGCAGGTCCGGGCCGCCGGTGCCCGGTCCTTCACCCTTAACCGGGTTAAGGGTGGGTGTAGCACATGCGGGGCTACCGGTTGCCTGGGAAGGGACGGAGAGTCCCTCTTCCCCAGAGGAGTTGTCCACGGCCCTCGGCTGCTCTGCGGGCGCTGAACTTCCGCGAGGCTTGCGCGGAGCCTTAACCGGGTTAAGGGCCTTCTCGGCCTCCTCGTGCTGCTGCTCCGCCGGAAGACGCCCGATTCGGCGAGCGTGCTTCACCGGCAGAGCACCGGACTCGACCTTTTTTTGCAGGTCAGCAGGAAGCTCCAGGAGAGCAAGGCGCTGGGACACCCATGCCTCCGACTTCTGCAGGCGCCGGGCCACCTTTCCCTGCGACCCGTGCTTCGCGACGAGCCCCTGGATGGACCGGGCCTGGTCCAAGGCCGGCACGTCCACGCGGTGGATGTTCGCGATCAGAGCGGACTCAAGGATGTCCTCGGCACTGGTGGCCAGAGCGTCGTTGACGTCGATCCGGAGTTCGTCGAGTCCGGCCCGATGAGCCGCAGCCAGGCGCCGATTTCCGTCGATGACTACGTACTCGGCATCACCGATGGTCGCGGCCTGGTCGGCGTGAATCGCGAGGAACGCGGCAGTGCGGACCACAGCGATGGGCTGGAGCTGGCCCCGTTCCCGCAGAGACTCCGCAGTCTCCTCGATGTCGGTGAGCTCTTCACGCGGGTTAAACGGGTTGTGCGCGAGAACGGACAACGCCACCGCTGCTGGCGGCCGCTTCCCTTCCCCGGCCATGATCTGCTGTCGGGTCCGCACACGCCGCGGGGACGGCTTACTCTCCGTGCCGTCCTCGTTGATGTCGAAGCCGCGGGTGACTCGCTGG
Source organism: Streptomyces sp. NPDC058674 (assembly GCF_042716505.1). Classification (NCBI taxonomy): domain Bacteria; kingdom Bacillati; phylum Actinomycetota; class Actinomycetes; order Kitasatosporales; family Streptomycetaceae; genus Streptomyces; species Streptomyces sp. NPDC058674. The sequence continues at coordinate 38,127 of NZ_JBHXSC010000023.1, read as the reverse complement.
GGGGAGGTGGTCATACGGCGAGCTCCTTCGCAAGATCGCGCATTGCCTGGGCGTGTTCGCTGTCGGGGGCGTACTCGAGCAGCGGGATCTCCCCGTCTGCCGCTTCCCGGCCTTCCTTGAGGTCACCGATGACGGCGAGGACCGCCGGGGAAGTGCTCCTCTCCCACTGGTCCTTGTTCTCCTTGACGAGCTTGCCGCGCCGACTGTCGTAGGCGTTGACGACGAGACCGAGGTAGTCGATTTGGATCCGGCCCTTACGGCAGAGGTCTTCCTTCTGGGCCCTCAGGAGCTTGAAGGCCCTGTGGGAGGCTTTGTTCGCCCAGACCGGAGTGATCAAGCCGGACCGGTCGGCGAGCTCCCCGTCTCGGCGTCGCACGTAGTAGAGAGCTGTGTCCATGTTCAGACCCAAGCTCGGCGGGCCGTCGATGATGATGACGTCGTAGTCCTCCTCCAGCGGCTCCAGAGCGCGCTCCAGAGCAGCCTCGCTGAACGAGACCTTTGAGAGGGACACGTCGCGGAGGAAGGCGTCGTCCGAAGCTGGCAGCAGATGGAGCCGCTCACCAAACCGCTTTTGGTCCAAGGCGACGAGCAGCTCGCGGATATCGCCCTTCGCGCTGCCCTCCATGTGCATGAGGAGCGTCTCGACGTCGTCCTCGTACATCACATCCTCGAAGCCAAGTTCGGCTGTGAGGTGACCCTGAGGGTCGTAGTCGACGAGGAGGACGCGCTTTCCGGACTCGGCCAGGGCCTGAGCCATCCCGGACGAGATGAACGTCTTACCCACGCCGCCCTTCTGATTGGCGACTATCACCCGGGCCACCGGCTGCGCGTGAAGGGGAGCTGTGGGGGAGGGGTGGTGCTCCAGCCACAGCGTCACGGCCTGGGCGAGGCCCTGGATGTAGGTGACCCCTCGCTCTCCGCAGACCGACTTGAAGTTCTCCGGCTCCCCGGGCGGCAGGAAGGTTCCCCAGGTCTTGGCTTTGGCCGTGTCGACCTCGGGCAGATCAGAGGCCAGATACCACGCCTTGATCGCGTGCTCGGTGGCGTCCTGGATGTCCATGCCGTGCTCGAAGGCTCGGATCTTCAAGAGTCTGCGCAGCTGAGGAGTGAGCGAGGTGATTAGTTTCTCTCGCCCGCCACTCTGGGTTGGGATGCTCATGTGGGCGAACATTACTAGGTTTGAGCCGTGATGACGGAAGCGACGCCTCCAAGAGCCCGCGCTCGACGAGGACCTGGGGTGGCAGCCCATCTGGAAACGGCCCCGAAAGCACAAGTCGAAGGCGGCGGAGAAGGTGGAACTGCACAAGCAGCGACGGCGGCTCCAGGACGCCGGGAAGCGCCGCCTCGCCGCCGGGCAGTCACGCCGGTCCCGCTCCCGGCAGAGCCGGATTGGCAACGCGGCCGCGCGCCGCGATGCCCGCGCTATGTCCCGGGTGCGGCACTCCACCGCCTGGCTGTGGTGACGATGCCGGGCATCGCCCACCGAGTGGAACCCACGATGTTCAGCATCCGGTGGACGATGTCCGGCATCGGATGCGGAGCATCGGGTGGACTCCACCGAGTGGTGCCCACTGGCGGGGCCCACTCGCGTGCGCACCACGATGTTCCGCACCGCACTCGGTGCGCGCTTTCTGGTGCGCGGCTTACTGACGATGCCGGGCACTCAATGTTCCGCACCGCACCGTGCGCATCACGATGTCCGGCACTCACGGTGCACCACGATGTCGGGCATCCGATGCTCCGCACCGCCCGTGAAGCGCACCGTCGGGATCGCGCGCACCGGTCGGTCGCCCACCCCTTGTCCAGGTCCGAGCCGCGGATCGCCCACCCCTTGTCCGGGTTGGACCCGGGCGGCCGGAGACCCCTTGACCACCTCTGAGGGGGGCCGCACGCTACCCCTTGACCAGATGGGCTGCCGGAGCGTTTCCCCTGGACAGAGGCGGTCTCGGCCGCCGATCAGGTCGTGGTCAAGGGGGTCTGTGATAGAGGGATCCGCCCCGCCTGCGGGACAGCTAAAGGGGACGTGCCGCGCGCACTGGATGCCCGCGGCGCGATGCACGGTGCGCACGAAGCACCGCACCGCCGGAGAAGTGCGCGCACCGGGTGCACTCGGTGCAGTCCACGGTGCGCATCGGGCACCGCACCTCCCGCCGGTGGCGCGCACGATGCGCACCACCGGCATCGGGTGGTGCGCCCTACACGATGGTGAAGCGCACCGGGTGCGCACCGGACGGCGAGGGGTGGGCCTCCATCGCCTGGCCCAGGGCGACGGCATTGAGCTGGCGCAGGATGTCGGCCACGTCCTCGTGGTTCTCGGTGAGGATCTGCGTGGCGAAACGGATGACGGCGAGAGCGATGCCCGCAGCCGCGTCGGTGCCGGCCTGCTCGTGCCAGGACCGCAGGGTGGCCAGGAAGCAGAGCCCCAGCTCGAACAGCGCGAACGAGTCGTCGCACGGCACGTCCTCCTGCTCCTGGTCCGCCAGGGTGGTGACCGGGATGACGACGCGTTCCGCGACCTGCACGAGCAGCGCGGCCATCTGCGGCTCGGCATCGGCGAACTCGGCAGCGGCCTGTGTGTCGTCGGCTTCGATCGCCCGGAGGTAGTTGAAGGCGCTCATCACCGCGTGCGGGGTCATGGGGGCGAGCGGAGTGGTGACGGTGTTCTCGGGCATGACAGCTCCTCATGTGCGGGTCGCCCCGCTGATCGCGGCGGCCTCAAGAGGAGCCTTCAATGGGGATCCTGTGGACAGAGCCCGGCCGCCGAGGGGGGAGAATCCTCCCCCTGCGGTTGATCACGATGCGGTCACAGCGGAGAAGTTCTTGAAGGCCGGCGTCACACGAAGGCCCAGAACCGGACCTGTAGAGAGTGAATGGCGGGATAGGCCCGCCCACCCTCCAGGAGCACCCTGTGGCGAGCACCGCAGACGAGCCCGAACAGCCCCTTGACCAGGCCGAAGAGACCCCCTCCGTGGACCCCTCCATCACCCCCTCCGCGCCCCACCGCCAAGGATCGGGCGTTTCCGCAGGTCAGACCCGGCGGACAGGGGGTCGTCGCAGCGCCGACAACTCTCATGTAGATGCAGCAAGGCGTCCTGAGCACCGGAGGACTTCGACCGAGCCTCGACGCCGGGAGCTGCTGCAAGCACTGGGGATCTTCCAGAGGGCTACGCCCGACCAGTTGTGGAAGCTGACCCGTCCGGGCAACAAGCACGACAAGCTCGTACGGGACAACCTCCTGGATCTGGAGGACCACCACCTGGTGAGGATCGAACTGGTGAGGGACGACCAGCGGCAGGTGTGGGTGCTGACCAAGCGCGGACACGGTGAGGCGAAGCAGCTGCTGGAGCCGAAGGGCATACGGGTCTCGGCGCTGCGCGAGAAGAAGTACGACCCGGTGACCGGGAAGCTGCTCGGTGCCAGCTACGACGACCACGCCGCGGCGGTCACCTCGACGGCCGCCGAACTCCACCGTGCCGGGATCGGCCACCGGCTCGGCTTCCAGACGGAGATCGGGCACCGGCTCGCAGGTGGCTACGTGCAGCGGGCGGACCTGGTGGTGCGGGCGCCGGAGGCCGGGGTGCCGGTGCTGCTGCTGGAGATCGACCGCCGCAGCGAGGACGCGCACGACCTGGTCGTCAAGCTGCAGCGGTACTGGGAGTGGGGCCGGCTGCTGCCGAAGGACGCGGCCAGGCGCACCGTGGACCTGGTCCGTTCGCGGCCGGACGCGATCGAGCACGTCGACCACGACAAGCGGCTGTGGCGCAGGTTCTACCCGCCGACCGGCCGGGAGGGCCTGGTCCCGGTGGCGTTCGTGTTCGCGGACACCACCGAGGCGAAGGTCGACAACGCGGTTGCCGCGCTGAAGGAGGCCGGCCGCCGCTACTGGGCGCCGCGCCGGTACGACTCCCTCTACGAGAAGGCCATCACCGCGCGGGACTACCGCCAGGCGGTGCCCGTCGTCGTCACCACCCTGGAACAGCTCCAGGAGCACGGCGCCGGTGCGGCGGTGTGGCGGCGGCTGGGACGAACCCGGGAGCAGACGTTGACGGCCGCGCTCGACAACCCCGACGGCCACGACCTCTACCGCGCCCAGGAGGCCCGCGCCGAAGCGGCGGACCAGCAGCGCCGCGCAGCGCAGCGGGAGGCGGAGCGCCCGGTGTGCACGCGGTGTGGGCGGAAGTTCACCGACGAACGCTGGGAGGAGATCACCGTGCACCGCACCGCCGTACGGGCCGGAGACAAGTCCGTGTGCGGCCCGTGCCGCGCCGACGACATCGCCCGCCAGGAGGCCGCCGCCGAAGCCGCCCGCCTCCAGGCCGCCGCGCCGCCGGAGCCGGAGGACGGTCCCGAGCCGGACCGGGGCCGCGGCTGGTTCCGCCGGCGGACCTGACCCGGGCAAGCCCAAGGGGAGCCTGGGCAAGCCACCCCGCGCACCGGCTTGCCCACCGCCGCCGGAGCGGGACGGGCGGCGCCATCGGTCACCGTCAGACCCCGGCGTCCCGGCCAGGCTGCTGACCCAGTGACCGGTGACCGGTCACCGGCGCGGGGGAGTTGCACGGACCGGTCACGGCGCTGACGTGCCCTTTGACCGATCGCGGGAGCCGGATCGGTCCCACCGCGGCCCGCTGACCGGTCACGGGCCCGCTGGGCAAGCCCTCGGCTCGGAGGGCTTGCCCAGCGTTTGGGCCGCAGGACGGGACGCCTCCCAAAGTCGTGGCCGCATGGTCTGGGACGCGATGGCCCGGAGCCGGCCGAGGCCGCCTCGCCAGCCGTACACCGGAGCCATGAGACGAAACAAGCAGTCCTACGCCGGGCTCGTGCCGAGCCTCCCGGGAGACATGTGGCATGCCCTCGCCTCCCTCCACGGAGCCCACGGCGAGCCCGTCGGCCGACTCGTACCCCTCGACCGCCCCGACGCATTCCTCTCCCTCACCCAGCCCGACGACATCGCCTTCACCACGCGAGTGGAGCTGTCCGGCGGGGAGACGATGAGCCGGCTCCACAAACTGATCACGACGGTCACCCGCGACATCACCTACGAACTGGGCACAGCCACGCCCGGGACCGCGCTGGAGATCATGGTCGGCAAGCGCCACCAGCTCGACCTCCACGCCGGTCACGTCGACGGCCTCGCCCGGCTCCTGCGCGATGCCGTCGACAACATCAACGCGCACGGCTCCTCCGGCGGCGACGGATCGTGCCGCCACTGCCATGGCACCGGGCGGGCGTATCCCGTGTGGGGGGTGAAGGACGAAGACGCCTGAGCGTCCGGGCAAGCCTTAGCCGACCCTGGGCAAGCCCTTCACGAAGGGCCTGCCCAGGCTCCACTCACGGGCCGCCCCGTCCCGGGCGCAGGACGTCGGCGTAGATCCGGGCCCGAACACCGGGCTCGCCGGGATCCCTGCGCACCGGGACGATGCCTGATGTGGCCCAGCGCTCTTCCAGCGCGGCCATGACGGCCCGGACGGTGTCCTCGTCCCCGCCGGTGATGTCCAGGACCACCAGGCCGGGCTCCGCGATGTGCTGCTCGTCGATCGGGTTCACGAGCTCTGCGACGGTGCTGGAGCCGGGCCGGTTCGCCGCCGGCCCCGGGGCCACCCGCACGAGGGACCTGGCTCAAGCCGCGGGTGTCGCATGGTCGGCACGTTCTGTCGGGGTGCGGCCCCCGTCGCGGCCCTGGTGGCCAGGGCCGCACCCCGTACGTCCGAACGTACTCCGGGGCCGAGGTCACCGGTGTGGCTTTTCGCTGGCGGCCGTGACCTGCTGCCTCACCCGTTCGCGCGCGGCCAGGTGCCAGTGGGGAGCGACGGGAACAGGCTGGGCGCATGTCCGCGAAGCTGATCGTCTACCCGCCCGACGAGCAGGGCTGGCGCCGGGTGCGCTACGACGGCGTCGCCATCGGGGTCGCGCACCGGCCGGCCGACATCAGGGTCTTCCTCGCCGCCGCCGGGCTGGAGAACGCCGAGGACGTGGACCTCACCGACCCCGACTTCGTGGAGTGGCGAGGCGCCGGCCCGGAAGCTGTGCCTCGCAGCGATAGTTGTCACCACCGACGGTGGCCGACCGGCGCCCCCGCACCGGATGCTCAGCGCTACCTGTCACCGGATGCACAAGGTTGTTATCACCAGCACGGTCTTCGCAGCGTGGCGGCCACCGCGTAGGTGAAGGAGTGAGCCGCTGACTGGAGCGCACCACGGGCAGGGACGTCTTTGGCCTACAGCTGGTCAACCTCGGTATGCCAGTTTTCGCCGACGACGGCCCACTGTGACCGGATGCGGGAGAACACGGGTCTCGAAGCTGACCATCTACAAGGGGCGCGTACCGTCACCAAGGTCAGCTTCTGGACCGCAATGCGGACCGCGCTGCTTCCAGGTTCGCCCTCACCACCTCAGTCAACAGAGGGCTGGAGCTGAGTACTCGCTCACTGTCGGCGAGGGTGCGCTCGTACATCGGGATGGCCCGTCCCAGATCCCCCGCCGCCTGGTACGCGCCCGCGAGGTTGTTGCGGGAGGTCAGCGTGTCGGGGTGGTCGGCGCCCAGCACCCGCTCGCGGTCGGCGAGGGTGCGCTCATAGAGTGGGATGGCCCGCCCCAGGTCTCCCGCCGCCCGGTACGCGCCCGCGAGGTTGTTGCGGGAGGTCAGCGTGTAGGGGTGGTCGGCGCCCAGCACCCGCTCGCGGTCGGCGAGGGTGCGCTCATAGAGTGGGATGGCCCGCCCCAGGTCTCCCGCCGCCCGGTACGCGTACGCGAGGTTGTTGCGGGAGGTCAGCGTGGCGGGGTGGTCGGCGCCCAGCACCCGCTCGCGGTCGGCGAGGGTGCGCTCGTACATCGGGATGGCCCGTCCCAGATCCCCCGCCGCCTGGTACGCGCC
>NZ_JBHXSC010000023.1:0-31160 GCF_042716505.1 Streptomyces sp. NPDC058674 | reverse complement strand
AGCTCAGCGTGTCGGGGTGGTCGGCGCCCAGCACCCGCTCGCGGTCGGCGAGGGTGCGCTCGTACATCGGGATGGCCCGTCCCAGATCCCCCGCCGACTCGTACGCGCCCGCGAGGTTGTTGCGGGAGGTCAGCGTGGCGGGGTGGCCGGCGCCCAGCACCCGCTCACTGTCGGCGAGGGTGCGCTCGTACATCGGGATGGCCCGCCCCAGATCCCCCGCCGACTCGTACGCGCCCGCGAGGTTGTTGCGGGAGGTCAGCGTGTCGGGGTGGTCATCACCCTGTACTCGCTCACTGTCGGCGAGGGTGCGCTCGTACATCGGGATGGCCCGCCCCAGATCCCCCGCCGACTCGTACGCGCCCGCGAGGTTGTTGCGGGCGCCCAACGTGTGGGGATCGTCATCACCCATCAGCCGCGCAAAGGTACTCAGCGCGCGTAGGAAGTCTTCGATGGCGGGGGTGAGTGCGCCTTGTCCGCTTCGGTAGTTGCCTGCGTAGTTGAGGGCCAGGGCCGTGTGGACGGTGTCGTGGTCGGGCGTCTGGTGGCTGGTGAGGGCGTCGGTGTGGAGGAGCAGGACCCGGTACGTCGCCCAGTTGGCCGGGTCATCGATGTCGGAGGGGAAGGCGTCCGCGAGTAGGGCGGCGGCGTGGTTTCGGGCCTGGTCGACCGCTTCGGGTTGCCGGTGGGCATCGGCGGGGTCGGGGGTGCGGGCGAGGGTCTGGACGAGGCGGTGGACGGCGAGGGTGCCGTCGTGGTTGTCGGAGATCATGCTGTGCGCGGTGAGCCGGCCGATCGCGGTGGGGAGTTCGGGTGAGTCAGCGAGGGGGGTGAGGAGGTTGCGGGGGATGTGGTCGGGGGCGTACCACGCCAGGATTCGCAGGACGTCCACGGCGAGGGGGGTGGTGGCGAGGTTGTCCAGTGTGATGCGCCAGACCTGTGAGATCGTGCGGTCGGGGTCCCCGTCCTCGATGCCGGCGGCGAATGTCGCGGCGGTCCGGTGGGCGAGCATGTCGAGGTAGTCGCGCGGGCTGGTGCCGGTCTCGGCGCAGTACGCGGCAGCCAGTTCCACGGCCAGTGGAAGGTGGCCGAGTTCCGAACAAACCTCGGCCGCGCCGACGGTGTCGCGGGCCGCACCATCGGTGAGAACGCGGGTAAACAGCTCCAGGGCCTCGTTCCGAGCGAGAACGTCGAGGCGCACGGAGGTGGCGGTGTGGTGCCAGCCGGTGGCGCGACGGGTGGTGATCAGGAAGCGGCCCGTGCCGACACGGTCGAGCAGCCCGGTGATGTCGCTGGGGCGTTCGACGTTGTCCAGGACGATGAGCCAGTGGTCGTGGGCGGTCAGCCATTGACGTGCGCGTTCCACGAGGAACGCGGGGGGCATGACGGCCAGCGCGGGTTGGAGCGAACGGGCGAGGTCGGCTAGACCTGCGTCGATGGCTTCGGGGCTGTCGGCGGTGATCCACCAGCGGGGGTTGCCGGTGTGGTGCCGCCGGACCCAGTGGGCGGCCAGGCTCGTCTTACCGATCCCGCCCAGACCGTGAACGGCCTGCACGACGACCTCGCCAGGTGTCGCGAATGCGGCGTCCAGCAGGGTGAGGGCCTCGGCCCGGCCGACGAAGAGCTTCGTGGCAGGCGCATTGCACAACCCGGCGGGTGCCTGCACGTCAGCGATCGGACCGTATGCCTCCTGCGGCAAGATCGTGCCGTTCTCGACGTAGAGGGCCACCGAGTTGAGGATGTCCCCCCGGGCCGCGAGTGACCCCCGGTCGGCGTACACCGACGGTCCGTCGGTCGCAGGCGGGCTCCCCTTGCCGGGGGACTGCCCCCAGCGTGGGAGCTTCACACTCCCCTCTGCGCGGTCGACCCGTCCACGTCACCATCGGCAGCGATCGCTCCTCCAGTCGCGGAGATCCCCGGGCCGGCGCCAGGCGCCGGCGCACTACCTGCAGACGGAGAAGTGTCCCGCGCATGGGCATTGCTGACGTTGCCGCCTGCGGCGATGGCGCCGCCGTCCGCCCGCACCGACGAAACGGGCACCACCGCGGCCGCCGCAGCCGACGCCCGCAGCTGCAGCAGACCCACCACCAGCGCGCCCAGTCCGGCCACGGCCCCGGCCACCCCCCACACCTGACTGGACCGCTCAAGGTCTCCCGCCGACACCCAGACCAACAACGTGACCGCAGCTACCATCCCGGCCGCAGCCAAGGTCCACCACAAAGCCCTCATGACCCCATGCTCCTCCACCCACAAGATCAAGGGCCTGGATTTGTCGAACTGCCGCGTGAGTACCGCGCCCCTCCGTCGCTGAACAAAAAGCGAAGAGGCCGTCGGCATGGGTCAACACAGGGCCGATCACACAGATCGACCTCGAAGGCGGTGACGGTTTGCGCTGCGAGGTGACATCTATCGCTGCGAGGCACAAAGCCTGGGAGCCCTCCCGCTGATCCTTCGCGGGGGGTTGCACCGGAGGGCGGCTGGAGGGTTGTCTGCACGGTTGCACTAGGCGGGGGACCGAAGGTGTGACCGGGAGTGGGACCCCCCGAATCCGGTGATCTTGCATTTGTGCAGGTCAGATGCTGTGGGCAAGCCCCCTTCGGAAAACGACACCTCTTTGTCCGCGATAGCCGGACGAAGAGGTCTGTCCCGTGTCCGGGGGCCGGCGGCGCCCAGGGGTACATGTACCGGTATGGCGCGTGAACGGATCCGGTGGCCCCTCGTCGTGGACCGCGCTCGGGAGATCGTGGACGGGTACGCACCGCTCAAGGTGACCTTGAGGCAGGTCTTCTCTGCATAGTTTGAGGGTGTCTCACGGCTCTCACTGCAATGAGTGGTTTGATCTCTGAGCTCTAGATCGTTTTCGTTCGTCCTGCTCTTCTCAGTCCTGGGATCGATGTACCAGGAGGGAAGTTGGACCTGTACTTCGTGAAGCGGCCTCTTGTCGACCGGTACGCAGGGATGTTGCCCGCGGGGTCGTCGGGGGCGGTCGAGTTGCTGGACCGCCGGGTTGTCCCGGACGGGACTCCGGTGTTCCTGGGCCGGGACATGCGTCCGGTGGAGCCGGTCTGCTCGTGGTTCCGGCACCTGGCGCACAAGAACCGGGATCCGGAGACGATGCGGTCGTACGCCTACGTGGTGTCGCGGCTGATGGACTTCTTGGAGGACCGGGGCACCGACGTGGTGTCCGCGACCGAGGCGGACCTGGTGGCCTACCGCCGTCAGCGACAGGTGCTGCAGCCGATTCCGATCGGTGAGTCGACGTGGGACCGCGAGGCGGCCACCGTCAACGGCCTCTACGGCTGGCTGGTCGAGCAGAAGCTGGTGGCACGCCGGCCGCTGCGACTGGCGAAGCGGTACGGCAGCGGGATGGCGCGGCAGATGCAGGTCCGCCACCTGTCGATCGAGCAGTACTTGTACTTCCGGGACGTGGGGCTGGGCGGACAGGATCCGGACGGGGAGGTCGACGCCGACTTCCGGGGCTGGTGTCCGCACCGGGGCCGGGCGGCTGCCGAGCTCGCGCTGCTGACGGGGATGCGCAAGCGGGAGTGGTCTTCGGTGCTGCTGCCTGAGCTGGCGGTGGGCGCCCGCCGGGGCCAGGAGCCGGTGCAGTTCCGGTTGGAGGCGTGCGCGAAGTACGGGCGGGCACGTGACGCCTACGTCCCGGCGGCCGCGCTGGACCTGGTGGACACCTACCTGCTGCTGGAGCGGGCTGAGATCGTCGAGCGCTCGGCGGCGCGTCTGGGCCGTCGTCAACGCGACCTGTTCGTGGTGGACCGGATCGACGAGGAGACCGGCAAGATGAGCGGGGTCCTGGCCGGTGACCGGCGGACCTTCACGATCGCGCGGATGCCCGCCGGGCTGCGGGCGATCACGGTCCGCGACCGCGGGCGGGGGCTGGAGTCGCTGGCGGTGTTCCTCGGGCAGGGCGGGCTGATGCTGAGCGCCTCGTCCTGGGACCGGGTCCGGCGCCACGCCTGGCGGCGGATGCTGGCCCATGCCGAGCACGCAGAAGTTCCGCTGTTGCCGCGCAGACCGTGGCGATTCCACGATCTTCGCCACACGCTGGCCCTGCAGCTGCTGCGGCACCTGACTCGGCTGGCGGTGGCCCACGATGTCCGCCGCCAGGATCCCCGGCCGCTGGTGAGCCTGGGCGAGCACATCGCGTTCAACCCGCTGCTGAGGGTCCAGCGGCACCTGGGCCACGCCAGTCCCCGCACCACCTACGTCTACCTCGCCTACCTGGACGACCCGATGAACTACGTCGAGGACGCATTCCGGGCCTGGACCGACAGCGACGGCGCCACCTACGCCGAGATCGCCCGCCATCTGCTGGAAGGGGACCGTGATGGCCAGACGAGGTGAGAGCCGCCGGGACTTCCAGCCCGACCCGAACGCCCAGCCGGTGCAGCAGGCCCGGCACATCGGCCTGTGGCGGGTGACGGCCGCCCGCGCAAGCGGCCGGGTCCAGGTGATCGAGCTGGACCCCGGCGAGTTCCGCTGCCGACAACTGGCGGACGAACTCGGGGCTGAGTGGGCGGACTTCGGCGAGGTGGCCCGCCCGCACCCGACCGGGGTATTCGCCTACCGGCAGGCGATCCGAGACCTCTGCGCGTTCGTCGACACGACAGCCGGGGACCAGGCCGCGGCCTGCTCGCTGGCGCGGGAGGTTCCGGACACCGCCTTCCACATCCGCGAGTGGATGCGCCGGCTACCCACACGCTGGGCCGAGGGCTCGCAGCGGCCCTACTACCTGGCGAGCTTTCTCCTGGCCTTGATCCGCTTCCGCGGCCTTCACGGCGAGCGTCCGCTAGCGCCGCAGGTCCAGAGGCTGACCACGATGGCCGCCCCGGTCCGACCCGGGGGCATGAAGGAGCTCGACGAGTTCACCCGGGCCGAGAAGCGGAAGATCGTGCGGGCCGGCTGGGCGGAGGTGCGAGCCCTGGAGGCCCGGCTGGAACTGGGCAGGGAACTGGTCGCCGCCGGCGGCCACCCGACCGAGCGGGGCTGGCTGGAGCGGGCCAACCTGCTCTGGGGGCTGGCCAACGATGCGGTGACCGCGACAGAGATCTGGGCGAACCTGCCACAGTCCGACGGATGGCCGGCTGAACTGCGGGAGGTCATCGACCAGGCCGGCATCAGGTTCAGCGCGCGTCTCGCCCACTATCAGCTGGTCGTGGCCCTGACCGGCCTGCTCTATCCGCGCAATATCGACCTGCAGGCCTTCCGGCTGCTGCTGGTCGCGTCCACCGGGCACACCCCCGAGGAGGTCACCGGGCTCACCGAGGACGACGTCGAGTACCTCCCAGGCGGGGTGAGGCTACGGATGATCACCGCGCGAACAGGGTCCGCTCACGCGAGTTCCGCGACCTGGGCGAGGCCGGCCGCATCACCCACCCGGACCGCACCGGACTGAACGTCAAGGAGATCCTGGAGCGCCTGTCCGCCGCGACCGACCAGGCCCGCCGACGCAGCGGAATCCGGCCCGCGTTCCTGTTCACCTGCGCGCGCGTGCTGCCACGCACCATGCGGGTGGGAAGCGGTGAACTGACCTTCGCACCTTTTGAGTCGACCGACAGCAACGGCCGCCTGGCGGCCTGGGCCGAGCGGGCGAACGTCCAGGTTGCTGGGAAACTCGACATCAGGCGCCTGCGCAAGTCCGTGAAGGTCGAGAAGGCCGTCGCTTTCCGCGGCATGGTCAACGACATCGCCGACGACCACACCGCCGAGACGTTCCTGGGCCACTACGCACACGGTACGACGCTGCGGGTGTTGTCGGGGAGCACCGTCACCACCGCCCAGCAGACCTGGCTGGACCGAGCACTGGAGGGTCCGGTCGTGCTGGACGAGCCGGCCGTCGAGGCGTTGGCGGGGCCCGAGGCATTGAAGGGCCTGGGGCTGACGGTTGATCAGGCTGAGCGGATCCGCCAGGGAGAGTTAGACATGGGCGTCACCAGCTGCCGCGATCCCTACGACTCGCCCTACAACCGCCCAGGTGAACTCTGCGCGGTCGCCCCGCTGCGATGTCTGGAGTGCCGCAACGCGTTCGTGCTGCCCTCCAACTTGCCCCAACTTCTGTTGTTCGCCGACCATCTGGAGGGTCTGCGGAAACGGCTGAGCCCTCCGCACTTCCAGCAGGTCTGGGGCCTGGCCCGCACGAACCTCGCCTCGGTCCTGGCCGAGCGGGGCGCCGGCGAGCTTGAAGCGGCCCATCAGCAGATCTCCGAGCAGGGCCTACGGCTCCAGCTTCCGCTCTCCTCTCTCGTGGAGTTCGACGCATGACCCCTGAACCTGCTGCCGCACCGTGCCGGACCTCGCTGTTCTTCCGCGACGACGAATCAGTGATTCAGTCCCACCCCCTGCTTCCCGGCATCCCGGTTCCGAACTTCGGCGACACAGCGAAGTGGCCCTTCACCGCGGTTCGACGCCCCGCCAACGTCCCGCCCCACATCTGGGCCGTCACCTTCTCCACCTTGTCGCCTGTCTGGAACCTGCGGGCCCGCGAGGTCTGCATGGCGGTGCTCAACCCCCGCCACCCGGCTCTGGAGGCCAACGGCATGGCCCTGGACCACGACCCCTTCCAGCCCACCACACTGACCGGCATGGTCTCCGAGCTGCGAATCCTGGCCGCCTGGGCGAAGAAGACCGGTCGCAGTGAGGACCTCGGGCAGTGGACGGCCGACGACATCCGGGCCTTCATCGCGAAGGTCGCCAGCGAGCGCTCGACGGCGACCGTCCGCAACTACATCTGCGTGGTCCGTCTGCTGCACGAGCTCGGGCCGGTGCTGACCGGTGGCGGCCTGAAGATGGACCCCTGGCCCGGCCTCACTGCCCGGCAGGCGGCGGACGACCACCCGAGCGAGGTGCTGTCCACCCAGAACATCGCCCCCGCGGTCTGGTTCGCCCTGGTCAAGGCAGCCTGGACCTACACCGACGCCTTCGGCGCGGACATCCTGCGGGCCCGCGACACCTACCGCCGGCTCCAGGCCGAGGCCAGGGGCGACCGCACCGATTTCCGCACCGCGCTCGACCTCTGGCTCGCCGACCCGGGCAAGTCGATCCCGCTTCACCACGGCACCGCCCAGGCCCAGGGCCCCAACTGGGACCTGCTGACGCTCAAATTGGGCTACCGGGTGGATCTGTCACCGTTCGCTACGATCAGCGCCAGAGGGGACGGGCTGCGGGCGAGGGTGCTCGCGGCGGTCGTCGAGGGCCGGGGCCGCCCCGGCAGTTTCATCGACGACATCACCGAGGTGACGCGCGCCGACGGCAGCCGCAGCCCCTGGCACCAGGGCCTGGACGCCACCGCCCTGCGCAAGGAGTGCCTGGCATTGCGGGGGGCCTGCTATACGTTCCTGGCCGCGATCAGCATGATGCGCGATTCTGAGATTCGCGAGATCACGCGCGGGTCGGTGGTCGAGCACTACGGTGCCCCCGCCGTAGTCTCCCGCAAGCGCAAGCTCGACCCCGGTCGGCCACTGGAGCACTGGTGGATCATCGAACCCGCTGCCCGCGCGATCGTCACCGCCGAGGAACTGTCCCAACACCCCGACCTGGTCTTCGCTGACCCCGGCATCGGCGGCAGTACCGATCTGAAGTCCCACGAGTTCAGCGTCAGCCGGGACTGGATCAAGCGGTTCATCAGGTACGTCAACGAGAACTGCGAGCAAACTGGCCTGGCCGCCGTCCCGCCGGGCAAGGCGAACCCGCACATGTTCCGAAAAACCATGGCCATGCTGGTCGGAACCGAACCCGGCTCCGAGATCGCGTTGGGCATCCAGCTCAAGCACGCCGCCACCCGTGCCCTGGCCAACCGCACCACCCAGAGCTACGCGGGCACCGACATCGCCTGGGCCGAACACCTGGACACCGCCGTCGACGAGGCCCGCTTCCGGCGCCTGCGCGACCTCTACGACCGGCACCACAACGGTGAGACGATCGGCTACGGCCCCGGAGCGGAACGACTCAGCACTGCCTTTGACGCGGTCAAGAAGGCCGCTGCCGAGCACTGCACCCGCACCGCGGTGAGCGGCGACAAGCGCACCGAGTACACCTTCCTGCGCAAGACCCGGATCTCGCTGCGGTTCGGCAAGCTCAACCACTGCACCTTTGACGAGAACAACCCCGCTGGCGCCCGCTGCCTGGAGCAGGCGACCGCCCCGCCAGGACACCGCGGCCCCCTGATCGACCGCTGCCAGCCCGGCCGCTGCCACAACAGCGTCATCACCCCCGACCACCTGCAGATTTGGCGGTCGGAGGAGCACAGCCTCCTCAAGCTCCTGGACACGCCCAAGCTGCCGCCCTGCCGGCGTGACCAACTGGGCCGACAACTCAACGAAGTCCGAGACGTGATCCGAAAGGCGGACGAGCCGTGACCAGCATCGACCCGATCGAAGGCGTCCCGGCCGCGACCGCCAAGACCCTGCGCGAGGCCATGGACCGGCTCCTGGCCGGCCGCCCCCGCCGCACCGACGGCCGACTGATCAAGGACAACCTCTACAAGGAGGCCGGCGTCAGCCGGGCCACGATGAACCGCGCCCGGGCCGTCCTGGCCGAATGGGACCAACGGACGAAAGAAACCGGCTCCCGCACCCAGGGCGAGGCCCGCCGTGACGAGGAACTCCACGAACTGCGGGCCGAAGTAAAAGGGCTCAAGCGCCAGCGCACCGAGCTCCAGGCCAAGGTCGACGCGGCCGCAACGGTCATTGCGGCCCTGCATCACGACAATGCAGCACTCCACGAGCTTATTGGCTCGCGCAAAGGGGTCGTGGTCTCGCTCAACGGTCCCCAGGGTGAATGACTGGTTACTTCATCACCAACTCTGCACCTGTCTGTCGGGCGTATTCGATCGCCACCTTGACTGAATTCATCACACCGTGGTGAACCTTGTCTGGCGTCCACTCGGACAACAGCTTCTCGCGCTTGCTCAGATTGCAATGCTCGCAGGCTGGAACCAAATTCGACTCGTGCTCCCATCCATCCCGTGAAAGCGGGCGAATATGATCGACATGCTCGGGCGGCTTGCCGCAATAGACACATGGGCCCGACGCAAGCACCAGCCTATACACCTCAGCTGATACTGGATCGGTGACAGTCGCGCCCTTCTTTCGAGCACGCCTCAGGTTGGTGCTGGCCCGGGCCATGGCGGAACGAACGGCTTCGGGGATGAGCATGCGCCAGCAACTGGGGCACCGATTGTCATGGCCTCTAAATGATCTGGAGCAACCCTTGCAAGTTCGCTTGGTCGCCCGACATGGCTTGCATCGATTCGTTACCCCATGAAATAGGCGATCGCAGCCATCGCAGATCCGATCTACGGCACGACAGGGCGCGCATTGAGTATTGGTGCCTGTGATCCTTTTCCCGCAATCTGTGCAGTTGCGGACGACTCTCTGGCAGCTGCCGCATTTTCGTCCGCGGCTACGGAACTCTCGATCACAGCTAATGCATTTTTTGGTGGTTGCCTTGCAAGGGTTGCAGAGCAAGGAACTTCCGTAGGCTTCGTTGTCACAATTTGAACACTTGCGCTTCTTGGATTTGCAGCGCCAGCATCGGCTTTTGTCGCCCTTGAATGAATTCCCGCATTGAGTGCAATTTCGTTCGATGGATCGACAGTCTGGACACTTTGCCTCTCGACCATGGAAGACGTGCTTGCAGAGCACGCACAGTCGGTCCCGGGCGTTGCACGAATTGCAGCGCAGTCCGTTGCCGCGGAAGGTCTTCTGGCAGTCCACACACTTGCGCTCCACGTCCCACTCCTGACCGGGCCTCAGCGCGCTTCCCTCACCACACAGTCAGGATGATCAGCGCACGGCATCGTGGGAACTGTCTCAGCCGGGTCTGACAACCAAGACTGGCGAGGCGGAACCGTCATGGAGAGCGCACTCGGTTCCGTGTCTCGTGAGACATCGAAACGGTGGAGAACAGGTCTGGTACTCGCTGATCTCCGACGGCGTGCTGGTCAAGGAAGAGCGCACATACAAACAAACGGTGGAACTCCTCGGGATGGCCCGCCGCTCGGGCCGTATCCCGTGGGAGGCCCTGCGCGACGACACCGAAATCCGCGCCGAACCCGTCGCCTACGAGGGGCCCGACGACTTCCGGGCCGGGCTCCGCCAGGCGGCGCTGGACTACCGGCTGGACCGCCAGGCCGGCCAACCGGTGCGGCTTGAGATCGTCTGCGAGACAGCCGGGATGGTTCCACAGCTTGTCGCCGTCGCCGACCCGTACGGCGTGCCTGTGTATTCGGGCAGCGGATTCAATGGGCTGCCGGCGAAACGGGGAGCAGCGCTGCGGGCGGCTGCTGACGGACACCGGGCGGTCAGGGTTTTCGTCGTCTCTGACTGGGACCAAAGCGGAGTCCACCTGTTCTCCGCGCTGGCCGAGGATGTCACCGCGTTCGCTGCCGTGGACGCCCCGGGAACGGAGGTCGTCTTCGAGCGCCTGGCGGTGACCGAGCAGCAGATCGCCGACTACGGGCTACCCACCGCGCCGCCTAAGGTCAGTGACCACCGCTCGTTCAGCGGCACCTCCACCACCCAGGCCGAGGCCCTGCCGCCCGACGTCCTCGCCGCCGTACTCAAGGCTGCGATCACTGCCCAACGAGACATGCGCGTCCTGGCGGCACTCCTTGAACATGAGGAAGACGAACGCCGCCGTCTCCTACAGAGCCTCGGATACGACCCTGACGCCGGCTGAGCCAGCGCGCCGGGCCCAGCCAGCCCGGTGCTTCGCTCGTCCCTGATGACTCAGGAGTTCCGCGCCACCGTTGTCACGGGCAGCGCCTAACGCTGTACCAGGGCCTGCGCGGCCCGGACGACGTTGTGAACACCGCGGTGCCCGTACCGCGGTCGGCCGCGTTCTCGTCCCGGGCCTCAGGCGGCAGGCCGCATTTCGGTTTCCGTGCGCACAGCGGGGCATGCGCGACATACAACCCGCCGGGTGGAAGGAGGAATAGGTGAGTACCGCCGTCCTGGATCATCCCCTGTCCCGTATGAGCCGGCCTGCCGCGTCAGCACGGGACGCCACCCGTGCCTTCCTGGCTCGCGCAGTTCGCCTGCGGGCCCCCGCCAAGGTCGGGAGCATGGACGACGTGCTCTTGGTGGTGGCCGAGCTTGTCGCTAACGCGATCCGGCACACCGACGGCCCGTCTGCCCTGCACCTGGAACTCCTCGACGACTCCGTCGACGTCTGCGTCACCGACCAAAGTCCCCGGCTTCCCCAGCTCCGCACCCCTCTCACGGATGGGACCGGGGGGTGGGGATGGTTCGTGGTCAAGCGACTGGCCACCCGAATCCACATCAAGGCGATGCCGGACGGCGGCAAGACCATCTGCGCGGCACTTCCCTGGTAGCTCCCTTCGGGGGCTGACGCCTTGCCGCTGCACGAAGTGGTGGCTCACTGGCAATCGGGCCGCAAGGTGCGTAGGGGCACGCGCTCAGCGTTGGCCGTCACCTGCGCGGGGACCGTCGACGCCTAGTCCGGCTATGGATCCGATGCCGGCGCTCCGGCGCATCGCCGCCGCTCCGTTCACGCCGCGGGCGCCTGATTCACCCGTTCCCTGGTGGTCGGGGTGGGGCAGCGGGCAGGCTGGCGGGGTGAGTGAGACGCATGCACGGCGGGTGTACGGCAGCGACGACGACGGGCCGTGCGAGCCGGTCCCGGGGCACCAGTACGTGGGCCTGGTGGGCGGCCCCCTCGACGGCGAGCTGCTCGACGTCACCGGATGGTCCGTACAGGAGCGGGCGGAGGGCGTACTCCTGGTCACCGACCGGGGCCTGTTCGGCCCCGGCGGCCGGGCGCTCTACAGCCCCTGCGAGGCCGACCCCGCAGGACCGTTCCTCTGGGACGGCGACACTCCCTGACCGGGCGAAGGGCTGAGGGCCTCGCGGACGGCGGGGCCAGTCGACCTGTGCGCCCCAGCCGGGCCCGACTGCGCATCGGCGGCTTGCGGGTAACTCGGGAACCGTCGGGCCGTGGAGTGCGGCGGCGGGTGGGGTGAATGACCTCCCCGGTCCCGCCGCCGCAACAGCACCAGGCTACGCCCGCTCCGGCAGGTGAGTACAGGCGCAGGGCCTGGGCGAGGACCCGCCCCAGACACCCCGGCGGCGGAACCCATCCCGACGTCCCCGGCGGTTCGCGGTCAGCGCAGGGGCTGGACGCGGGCGGCCTCGAGGCTGCCCGTGACGGTGAAGACCGTGTCCGCGCCGGTCAGCTCCAGCAGGCGGGCGAGCTGGTCCTGCAGGGGGCCGGCGAGGATCAGGCATCCACGGCGGTGTGTGGTCAGCAGGGCGTTGAGCATGGAGGAGTCGGCGAAGGTCACCTGCGCCACGTCGATGATGATCCGCCTGACGGCCTCATCGGCCACAGCCTCTTGAGTGGCGGCGGTGAAGGGGGTGAGGGTGTCCATGTCGAAATCGCCCCGGCACACGATGATCCGTGTGCCGTCTTCATCGGGCAGTACCAGCACGCCGTCGCTGTCCATGCCCATGTACCCCTTCACGCCTGTGGCTACGATCAGCCCCGAACCGGAGCAGCCACAGGCTGCCCTCACGCCGATCTTCACATACCTACGCGACCGGCTGGCCCTCCGGGGAACAAGCGACGGTCTCGTAGTCAGCGCAAAGTGCAGTACGCCACAACAGAACCTGGCAAGAGCGGGAGTGCTTCCGCTGCGCTTCTCTGACCCCATAGGCGAGGACGGTCGTCCGAGGGGCCAGGGCATCATGCCCCAGCGGTCCGGGCATGGTCCCGGGCAGGAACATCCGGGACGCACTCAGCTCACCCGCGCCTCGGGATGCTGGGGAGAGGGACAGACGGCCAGCCTCCGAACCGTGCAGACCAACGACTCGCCGCCCACCCGCCGCTTGGATCGGGGGTGGCGCCCTCATGCCCGTTCGAGGCCGAGTCGGTCTCGGGCAGACCGCCGGTGGGCCTTCACTCGTGGTTGCCCGGCCGCCGGGAAGTCCGGTGTGTTTCCGGACGTGGTTGAAGCATGGAACGCGGCCGGTACACGCCCGGTGCCGCGCCGTCTCCTTCCGGTCTGGACCTGCGCTGCAGGCACGGGGAGGAGCTCCCGACCGTCTGGCAAACCAGACCGGAAAGTGACCATAAGTGCTCGTGATGTTACAGGCTGCCAAGGTCATGGCCTGCGGACCTTGGGTGCCGGGACGGCCGCGAGCCCGCCGAGCCGGTGCCGGGCCGGATAGCCCCTTGGACTATGCCCGGGGCCCCAGAAGACTTGCCGTCGTCCCCGCAGGAACCCCGTCCACCACGGCCCGTCCGGGTCTTGGTGGGCCATCGTGAAGGAGACGACTGTGAAGCTTGCCCGTTTCGCGACCGCCACCGCTCTCAGCGCGGCCCTGGCCGGTGTGGCCGTCGCGCCGGCAGCAGCCCAGCCGACCGGCACCACCACCACGCACCCCTACTCCTGCTCCAACGTGGGCGGCGGCCCCAACCACACCGTCAACTGCTCCGGTCTGATCACGGTGAACAACGTCCTCAACGGCACCACCGTGAACGTCGGAGACCTCAACGTCCTGAACGGCACCCAGATCAACGACCTGCAGGTGGCCCTGGCCAACGTCGCCGACAACAACGTCAACGCCCCCATCGCCGTGCAGCTCCTGAAGCTGGAGACCGCCGCGATCACCACGTACCTGACGAAGTTCGGCATCGCCGTCCTGCCGGTGAACGTCGGTATCTGCGCGGGCAGCATCTGCGTCTGACCCTGATCGGCCCCGGCCTTCGGTGGGGCGGGCCCCCCTCTGCCCGCCCCGCCGAAGGCCGCAGCCGGCCCGCCGGCGGCCGCCACAGGCTCGGGGCCGGGTGGCACGTACACCGAAACTCGATCCCGAATCCCGTAGCTCCCGAGCGGCGAGGCCGGCCCCGCAGGGCCGGGAACCAGGTTCTCCTCTGACAGAGCTGGGAGGGTGCGTTGAGGTTCCCCGCAGCGCACCCTGGAGGCATGCGGAACGCGCCCATCCGTCGTGCACCGGTGCCATCCCAGCGGCGGCCGGCAGGTCACCATGCACCGTGACGGGCGCGAGGAGGTCCTGGGCCTGGCCCACTCGGACCACGACTTGATCGTCTTCCTGGAAGCCGCAGGAGTCATCGAGCCGGCCAACGTGCTCGATGACCCACAGCTGGTGGAGTGGCGGGGAGACCCCTCCCACTACTGGCGTGCCGCCTGAGGCGCAGCGCTGCAAGGCGCGATCCCGAGTGAAAGAACGTAGTGCCGCGCCTCAATGCGCAAGTCCGCCCGCCCGAGAAACACCGGGTGGCCATCGACCGCGGCAGTATCTACCGGCACCCGATCCGGTACGTACGCCTGCGCCTGAGGCTTCGAGTGGCTCTGCTGAGTGATGAAGCACCCGTCGATGGGCTCCATGGAAGGCCAGAGGGGAATGAAAGCCCTGCTCAGGGCCCTACTAGATGCGGGGAGCGAGGGGCAGGGAGCATCGGGGGCCTAGTGCATATGTAACTTATTTGATACGCTCTAAAGTGACCGGCAATGGGAGAGGGAGGCAGCGATGGCTGCGGAGCATGGCGCTTTCTGGGACGACCTTGCCGAGGACTTGCAGGACCCTGAGTTTCTCCGCCACTACGTGGTTGAGTCCATGCGTATCGCCACGATCGACCGGATCGTGAACGCGTTGGACGAGGCGCGTGACGCGGCAGACCTTTCCAAGGCTGCTCTGGCCCGAGCAATCAGTGCGGAGCCCGCTGTCGTGCGGCGACTGTTCTCGGCGGGGCACGTCAATCCGACGCTGGGCACCCTGGCTGAGGTGGCAGCGGCCCTAGGGATGCGCATCACCCTTGAGCCGCTGCCAGCAGCTGAACACAAGACGGTCACCGAACCGCTGCTGAAAGGTCGTGCGGCGGATCCTCGCGGGCTCGCGAAGCACCTCAGCGAGCTGAGGCGTTCCAAGCCCCGCTCAAGCGCCGCCGCCTAGCCAGATATCCGGTCCTCACTGTGTAGAGCGTGGATTGCGCTTCCGGTACTCCTCGCCCAGCTTCCGCACCGAGCGGTAGTCACTTTCTGACAGGACGCTGCGAAAGGGCTTGTCCAGCCCGGCAACCACGACCAGCAGCGGTTTCTCGCACCCTTCCGCCTCGTAGTCGAGCAAGCAGAACAAGCGGTAGTGATGGCGGCCGGGCCCGTTTACGCGAACCTCGTACCAACCGCCCATATCTCCTTTCATCGCTTCCCAGTACCCACCGCCCGCGAAGCTCTTCGGCGGGGCAGCGGCAACCTCGGCGAGCACCGCACTCATGCTCGCGCGCACCTTGGCCGGACACACATCGCGCAGGAACACACGTCCTGGGGTCGTCTGCAAGGGATCGTCATCGAGGTGACGCTGGAAGTAGACGACCTCGTGCGCATCGTCGCTGGAAGGGCGGATCCGTACCTGTTGTTTGGCTGAGGCCCGTGGCGAGGACCGTCGACGGTCACGTGGATCTGGAGTCACAAGTCAGATCATTTCGCAGACGCCATCGCTGCGTGTGTCTCTTGCTTGATTTCGGGCAACAGCCCCCACAGCAAGACGACAGTCGTAGGCTTCGGCATCTCCCGAGGGCCGCCGGGCTGAAGCACGGGAGTCGGACCTGTCGGCCGCGGCGGCAGGGCGACGGTGATCGCGGACGGCGCCTACCTCGGAACCGAGCTGTTACGGGAACCTGGCGAATCGCCCTCGGTGAAGGAGAGGGCGCTCTCCCTGCCTTTCTTCTTCGGCCTTCCGTCGTCCAGCGGAACTGACAGACTTCTCCCGATGAGGTGGCGCGTCGACGGGGGTGGGGCTGTGCGGGGACGACGTGTCGCGATGACGGCGTTAGTGGTGTTCGGTTCGCTACTGGCGGGCTGTGATGCCCCGGGAACCGACGCCAAGGACTCCGAACCCCGTGGTGCGGCGCGGGAGGCGCTTTCTGTTCGGCTCGCGGAGCGGTCTTTGAAGGCCGCGGGGCAGGAGCCGCGGTTGGCCACGGCCCTTGCCCAGGAGGCGGCCGGCTTGGGTCATGGCGAGAAGGTGGTTGCCGCGCTCAACGCCCTCGCGCTTCCGCACCTGGTACTGCCGCTCAGCACGGATCCGGCGGACGGTGCGTTCGGCCTGTTGCGCGTCGCCTCCGGGGGCCGGGTTGTCGCCGGAGTCTCCGATGCAGGCGTCGTCGTGGTCTGGGACGCGTACACCGGCAAGCCCGTGCTGCGAGATCGGCTACCGGCCGCAGCCACCGAGCTGGCACTTTCCCCGAGCGGGACGTTGGCAGCGGCGGCGACGGCGGCCGGTGACGTCCGCGTGTGGAGCACCGGCACGGGTAAGGAAGTCGCACGGTTCACGCGCCCGGCAGACGGCAACACCGGCTTGGCATTCGACATCGAGGGCGCGCATCTGCTGTCCGGCTCCGGGGCCGCGATCGAGATCCGCGACACCAACATCTGGACGGGCACCGACCGCATGCCCGCGGAACCGGCCGGATCGGTCCGGGATCTCGCTTTCGTGTGGGACTCCGCCTTCGCGGAGCCGACGCTGCTCGCCGTGTCCAACGGCGGGGTGCTCCAGCGGTTCCTCGTGGGGCAGCGCAAGCAGCTCGACGGGGTCCCCCTCACCAAGGTCTCGCGCGAGCCCGTCCCACACCGCTTCGGCCCCACCGCCGGCGTGCAGCGCTTGGTGGGCCTGACCGGTGCCGGGCGCTCGCGCCTCGTGGGTGTGGACACGGCCCCCCACGGGCCGCCCGTCGTGCGCGAGGAGTTCCTGGACTCGGTGGGCACCGAGCCGCGGGACCCCATGGAGGGCGACGGGGCCGGGTCGGACGAATACGAGGGCGACACAGAGGGCGGCACGGACGGTACGGGCAGCTCGCCGGCGCCGGTCACGCCCGAGAGTCTTCCGGGTGAGGTACTGACGCCGTCGGTCACCCAGGATGACAAGTGGGTCGCCAGCACATCCGACCGTAGCCAGGCTGTCGTGCGGGGGACTAAGGAGGACACGAGTGCCTACACGGAGCTGTGGGGGCTCGGCCCGGGCGGGAAGCCCGAGTCGATCAAAGGCTTGGCCGCATGGGACTCAGGCAATGACGGGCCCACCGCAGCCTTCGGACTCGACGACGGCCGGGTCCTGCTGTGGACGTTCTCGAGGCGGCGCTATCCGGAGAACCCGTTGCGGCCCGAGGCAGTGAGCGTGGACAGCGAACTGCTGCGGCTGTGCTTTGCCGCACCGGTGGAGCTCGACGAGCCGGAGTGGCGCAAGTACCTGCCTGGCGTGCCCTACAAGCCTGCCTGCCGGGCAGCCTTGGAGAAGTTCAACAAGGGCTACGGAGACTGACGCTCTGCCACACCGATGATCCGGCCGCACGCTGGGCGACCAGGACGAAGGGAACGGGACGAAGACATGAGCACCCCGCCACAGCCGCCACCCGCCGGACCCCAGCCCCCGCTACCCACCGGACCCCAGCCCCCGCCCGCGCCGGGCGCCGGCCCCGGTTCCTCACCACCGCCCACTGTCGTAGCCCCCGCCTCGGCCCCCGCCCCCGCCTCGGCCCCCGCCCCCGCCTCGGCCCCCGCCCCCGCCTCGGCCCCCGCCCCCGCCTCGGCCCCCGCCCCCGCCTCGGCCCCCGCCTCCGCGGCGACTCCGGCGACGCCTCCCGGCCCGCCGTTACGGCAGCGGATCGGCTCGGGACTCAGCCGTGCCGGGAACAGCCGGCAGGTCGCGTTCTGGGTCACCGTGGCCGCGTTCCTGATCGCCGCAGGCAGCCTCGTGATGGACCGGGTGGTCTGGGACGAGCCAGGGCGCTTCACCGTGATGGACCTCTTCTCCGAGGAGACCAAGGCCGCCCCGCTCACCACGGGCAGCGCCCAGAACCCGGGGACAGGGACGAAGGGAACCGCACCCGCAGCCGTCCTGACCATGGTCCTGAAGAACAACACCGACGACCTGCACACCTTCAAGGCCATCGGAGTCCGCACCAAAGCCGAAGTCATGGTCGACAACTGCAAGAAAGCCCAGGGTGGTGACACCCTGTACACCGGGGGATTCGAAGTCCAGGCTCCTGCGCTCGGACAGAAGTCAGAGACGCCGATCCCGCTCGGCTACAGCGTCCCGGTCAAGGGGATCGAGGCCCGCCACCTCACCATCGGCGCCGCACCGCACAGCGGCACCGGCTCCGGCGGACCCGTCCTGGCGCTGGAGATCTACCTGGTCGAGGACGACGGAACAACATTCGAGGTGGGCCGGGTCGCCGTGCAGGGCCACAACCTGGCCACCACGGTCTACCCCATGAACGTAGACCTGCTTCCCGTCGGCGACCGGGTCGACCCCGACTGCGTGACCAAGATCGCCGACGGGATCGACCAGATGGAGAAGAAGGGCTTCAAACTCTCCAAGGACGTGCGGGCCATCCGGGACGGAGCGCGCACCACCGCCGAAAAGCTGCGCGGCTGAGCCCATGTTGGCTCACAAACGTGGCCGAGTGGACGGCTCCGTCTACCCGAACCGGTAAACCCTGGAGTTCCGCCTGGGAGCCCGCGCGGACTTCCCGACGCCCGGCCCTGGTATGCCGTGCTTTGTCGGTGGGGCTGGTACCTGGTTTGCCGGCCGGCCGAGGAGTCCGTCCCGGAGGCCTTTCCCGAGCCTTGGGGGCGCCGCCCCCGATCCCGGCGCCCGACGAGACCCCGCCGCACCCCTCCCCTTGGGCCGAGCGGGGCCTACAGGGCGCGTCTGCCCGGCGTTTTCACGGACTGCTGCCGGTCCCGTGGTCGCGAGGCGATGGTCTGGCGGACGGCGTCGCGCACCGGGGGGTGGCGCGGGCCGTCCGCCAGTTCGCGCTCTTCTAGAGGAGGTGGAGCTTGTCCTCGATCCACGCGGTGAACCCGGCGGTGCCGATGAAGCTCGTACCGAAGGCACCCGCGGCCATGAGGGCGGTCCCCTGGTAGTGCCGGGTGAGGATGAAGGCGATGAACGCGGCGATGGTGCCGCAGAGGATCGCGATGACGATCGCCATGACCTTCTCGGTCTTCGTCGGGCTGTTGTCGGCGGGCTGGGGGTCGGGGGTGGTGGCGGGCGGGGTGGCTGTGGCCATGGGCGGTGGTCCGTCCTTCTGGTCCCTGACAGCCCCGGGTGGGGGCGTCCGGCTGCTCGGCGAGCGGCCTGGTTCGAGGACATCGCCTGCGGATCGTTCACTCCATACCAAGATCGTCCTTAAGTGATTCAGTTGTCCGCCGACTCCGTTCTGAATGTCCATTCGCTGCATTCATGCAGGTGGATGGGGTCGTCGAACCTTGCCGAACAAGATCGACATGACGGTGTATAACCCACTGAACGCGACATCCCGCATATGGGGGATCCTGGGGCTTCAACCGAGTCGAAGGAGCTGCGTGCATGGGCACATGGCAGGGGCTGTTAGCTGAGGCGAGCAACTGGCAGGAGTACCGGGGCGCTTTGAAGGCCCTGCGCGAAGAGGACGGTCCCGTATTCAGCGAACTGCCCCAAGTCAGCCTCGACATAGCCAGGGCTTTGGAGCGCCGGGGCATCGGGAAGATCCGCGGGTACAGCGGCGCCGCTACCTTCTCCAATCTCACGAAGCCGACGGACACCAGCCAGCCGGAGTGGCCTAAGGTCGAGATTCTGGTCCGCTGCTGCCCTCCCGAGGACGCCGAGGACGACTCCTTCATCGACGTATGGGCTGCCCGGTACCGCGAGCTCGGGGGTGACCCGGGGCCAAGATTCCCTCCCGTTCCCGCTTCGGAGCCGGAGCGGAGGAACCGGCAGATGATGCTGGTGGCCGCGGCGGCTGTGATCGTGTTGGTCGCGGGCGGCGGTCTCCTCACCGACAGGCTCCTCGGCGACGGCGACGGCGACGGCGACGGGGACAAGGACAAGACGCCGCCGGCCGCCGCCGGCCCCTCCGTGAATGGTGGCGTGGGCTCGTCCTCCAGTCCTTCCAGCGCGATGACGCCCACGCCCTCGCCCTTGCCCGGGCGGGGAACACAGGTCGCCGGGAATGGCAGCGCGGAGGGCGGCACAGGCAACGCGGCGAGCATCACGCCCGGTGGCAATGCGACCCCCGGGGCTGGGGCCGGAGGGAACGTTCAAAACGGTGGGGGAGTAGCCGCAGGGGGCGTGGTCGCCCCCAAGACGTCCCCGCCTGTCTCCAAGCCGGCCACGCCGAGTTCTGCCCCGCCACGTCAGGGGTCCTACCCGGCGACGTTCCAGTGGTCCGATGACGGGGGCGGGGGCGGCTCCGCCTCCGACATCGTCAACGCCTACGACGTCTACGACGGCCGACGCGAGGACGCGAAGGTGGTGGGCTCGTACAACCGGAACGATTCCCTCGTCGTCGCCTGCCAGGTCACCGGCGGCCGGGTCATCGATGTGGGTACCGCCTACGCGAGCCCTTACACCGGCCGTGAAGGCGTCTGGTACCGGATGACCAGTCCGAAGGTGAACGTGTGGGTGCCGGCCGTGTACGTCGACACCGGCCGGGCATCCCTGCCCGCCTGCTGACATCCGGCGCGCCCGTACTGTCCGACCTTCTCGCTTCTGACCGCACCGCAGAAGGGAAGCCCCACACATGAGCCCCGACATCCCGACGGGCCGCCCACCGTTCCGGCGGAGGGCGGCGATCAGCGCCGCGGTGGTGACCGCGGTCGCGGTCGCCGCCGCGGGGGTGGGCTACCTCGCCGGAGACTCCGAGCCGGCCACCCCCGACAAGGTCGACGTGGAGATGGCCGGCAACCCCGCGGCCGCCCGTCCCTACCCGGAGGTCACCCGGACCTCCGGCGTAAGCCACGTGAAGTCCGACAGCCCTGGCGATCCCGTCAAGATCCGCCCCTGCCCCGGCCTCGCCCGTACGGGAGTACCGACTGCCACGAGTCGGACGTCGTCTTCGTACCGGACGGCACACCGCTGCAGATGTGGTGCTGGACCGACAGCAGCGCCCCCGCCGGCTACCCGCCGTCGGCCAAGCCCTGGTTCTACGTCATCCAGGCCGCCGACAGCCCCTCGCCCGGCAAGGAGGGTTACGTGTACTCGGCGCTCATCCCCTCCGCCGAGCAGATCATCACGCCCCTGTGCACCACCGAACGCCTGCTCGCCACGCAACCCCGTCCACCGGCCCCGCCCGAACCCGCGCCCGAGCCCAGCGAGAAGCCCAAGCCCACCCCCGCACCGCCGTCCGCGCCACCGCCTGCTCCGCCCACCAGCAGAACGCCTGAGCCGCCGAGGACGAGCTCCCCACCCCCGCCTCCGGCCACGACTGCGCCGGCGGTCCCGCCGACCAGGCACACGGTGCGCGAGCAGAGCGGCAGGCACGGCTCGCCCGCCTTCCTCAATCCGCACAACGCCTCCGGCGTCGGCATCACAGTCCCGGCCCACGCCTGGGTCGACATCGAGTGCCGGATCTACGCACCGGGGATCCGCTCTGCGGAACCGGACAACTGGTGGTACCGGATCGCCTCCAGCCCCTGGAACGGCCGCTACTACGCCGTCGGCAACACCTTCATGAACGGCGACGCCCCCGGCCAGAACCCCCCGACGAACACGGACTGGTCGGTGCCCGTCTGCTAAAGGAGCAGCGGGTACGGCCGCAGGCGACGGCCCTCCGCCGGCACCCGGCGCACACAACGGCGGAGGCCACCACCCCTTCCGGGTGGCGGCCTCCGCCGCTGCGAGGCACCGGGCCTACAACAGGTGCAGCTTCTCCTCGATCCAGGCGATGAACCCAGCAACGGCCAGGAAGCTGGTCCCCGAGGCGCCGATGCCCGCGAGCATCGTCCCGTCCAGGTGCCGGGTGAGGATGAAGGCGATGAGCGCGGCGACGATGCCGCAGAGGATCGCGATGACGACGGCCATGACCTTCTCGGTCTTCGTCGGGCTGTTGTCGGCGGGCTGGGGGTCGGGGGTGGTGGCGGGCGGGGTGGCGGTGGCCATGGGCGGTGGTCCGTCCTTCTGGTCCCTGACAGCCCCGGGTGGGGGCGGTCCGGCTACTCGGCGAGCGGCCTGATTCGAGGACATCGCCTGCGGATCGTTCACTCCATACCAACATCGTCCTTGAATGATTCAGTTGCCCACCGACCCGTTCTGAACGCCCCGTTCACCACGTTCATGCAGGTCAACAGAGAACCTGAACAAGACCGACATGACGGCGTACCAGCCGCGGAGCGCGGCACCCTGCGGATACGGGATGCTTTCCCTCCAGTCGAGTCGCGAAGGAGCGACGTACATGAGCACGTGGCGGCAGCAGTTAGCCGAGGCCAGCACCTGGCAGGAATACCGGGGTGCCCTGCGCACATTTCGAGAGCCCGGCCCGCCCTTCGCGGCGCTGCCCCGCCTGAGCGATGAGATAGCCCACAGGGGCATCCCGGGACTCAGGTCGTACGCCAGCCCCGGCACGTTCGCCACGCTTGTGAGCGGCTTGGTCGAGAAGCCGCCGTGGCATCAGGTGGAGCTGCTGGCCCGCATGTGCGCCGAGCATCAAGGCGAACCTGACGTCGAGGCCGTCGTCGGTGACTGGGCAGCGGCCTACCGCCGGTGTGGGGGCGACCCCGGACCGCGGTTCCCGGCCCCGGATGCCCCCGAGCAGGCCGATACCCCTGAGCCGTCTTACCCCGAGACCCCCGGCCCGACAGCCTTCGCTGAAGTGCCCGCGTGGAAGAACCGCAGAGCCCAACTTCTCGCGGCCGCGGTCGGCCTCGTCTTGGCCGGCCTGGGCATCAATGCCTACGTTCAGGCAGGTAACGGTGACGCCCTGGACGGGAAACGCAGCTCCCCGACGCCCACCGCATCCACGCCTCAAGCCGCAGACGCTCACGCGGCCGACAAGGGACCGTTGCTCCTCAACTCGTCGTGGCCGACCCTCAACGAGTGCGACGGGGCCACCTCGGTTGCGATGCCGGTCGGGGGCCCCGCGCTGAGTGCATTCGTGTCCAGGGACGTCGACTTCCGCAAGAACGTCACCGCCAAGGGCGGAGCCACCTGGGGTGCCGGACACCTCTACCTCACGCTCAGCGCCGAGGAGGGCAAGAACGTGATCGTGGAGAAGATCCAGCCCTCGGCCCCGGTGCCCACACGGATCGGCCCGCCTGCGTGGATCGCGGTGACGCAAGGCGGTTGCGGCGACGTCTACGGACGCGTTTTCGAGTACGACCTGGACAAGGCGTTCTTCGCCGACAGGGGCGTCATCGGAGGTCTCCCGCCCGACGGGAAGGAGGCGAAGACCAACCCCCTGGGCGCGGGCTTCATCGTCAGTTCCGACGACCCTGCCATCGTCCGCATCGACGCAACAGCCTGCAAGGGCAACTACGAGTGGGGCGTCCTCGTCGACTACTCCTCCAACGGCAAGTCCTACCGCCGGGAGGTCGGCCCCTTCCGCTCCATGGGCGTCCTCGGGAAGGACACCGTCGGCTACACCCCCGACCCGGCGACCCAGGTTTTCGGCGCCGCCGGACCTCCGCCGCAGCAGGGCGTGCTCTGCCCGTAAGGCGTACGCCTTCGCCTGCTCGGCCCGGTCTCCGGGCAGGCGTCGCGCCGCTCCCGTACGGCCGAAGCTGCGACCGTACGCGTTCGTTCAGCAGGGGGTCTGGTCGTTGTCCTCGTCCTGAGTACGGGATCGGCTGCAGATCTTCTTGACGGTGTAGCCGGCCCCGGTGATCAGGAGGGTGGAGAGGGTATTGCCGAGGACGTCGTAGATGAGGAAGTTGTAGAGCGTGGACAGGGACATCGTCTCTCCCGAAGTGGTGTGGCCCGTTGGGGTGCTGGGGAGATGTGACTGCTTCAGAGGCGGCTCTGGGCGTCCAGAAGATGTCGCTCCTGTTCACGGGGGGTGCCGCGTTGGACAGCGGGTGGTCATGGATGGACGGGAACGAGATGGGGGAGGGGCGGGATGCCTTCGAGGCGGAGGGTCGACGGGAACACGGCGGTCGGCGCGCTGGCCCTGTACGTGCTTGGGCTGACCCGGGAGGCGACGCTCCAGGAACTCGCAGAGGAGTTCGACCGGAGCAGCTCCTCCTTCGGGAACTACCTCAACGGCACGCATGTGATCCCCAAGCAGGTGCTGGGAAAGCTTGTGGTGGCCAGGACGAAGGAGGGGGCCGAGCGGAACTCCGAGGTGCAGCGCGCGCTGGCACTGTGGAAGGCGGCGACTGAGGAACGCCGTGCGGCCCGTGCACAGCCCGACGAGGCGCCCGTGCCCGCACACCAGCGCCGTGACGAGGCGATGCAGCAGGTCGTCAAGTACCAGCGGCTCGCGCAGAACGCCGATCAGCACCTGGCGGAACTGCGGCCGATGCTGGCCTTCATGCAGAGCCGGCTGGAGAACGCGCGGCTTCGGCTGCGTCTGGCGGGTGACCGGGAGCGGGCTCGCATCGAGCGGGAGATCATCGAGGCCAGAAAGCGCCTGGAGCGGGTAAAGGCGCAGCGGGAACGGGCGCGGAGCCGCAGGGTGACCGCGGAGCAGCAGCAGGACTTCTGGATGGCGGAGGTACTGGCCGCGCAGTCGGACCTCGACCGCCTGGGGACCGACGCCGAGGACCTGGCCGTGCCCGGCGGTGTTGTGCCGCTCCTGCGGGCCAGCGCGGACGACACCGAATTCGACGCCCGCCTCGAGGGGATCGAGGCCGAGGGCCTGAAGGACGACGCCGAGTTCGACGCCAGCCTCCCCCCACACCAGGGGGCACAGCCCGGAGCGGGGCCGGCCGGCGGTCCGGGGGTACCCGATTCTGTCCAGGACTTGTCCAATACTGGATTGGACAAGCCGCTGACCGGCACAGTTCTTCCCCCGGCCCGGAACACCAGTCGGCCCCCGGTCCCGGTCGCCCCCGACGCGCCTGCTGGCGTCCGGCAGGAAGCCGGGCCCGAGGAGGCAGGGCAGCGGGCGGGGTTCGGTGGCCGGATGCGCGAGCGCCTGGGGGAGGCTGTCGGCTCTGTGAGGGCCCTTGCGGTGATCATCGGGGTCCTGGCCGTCTTCTGCGTTCTCTCCGGCTACGGCACCGCATACGGAGCCGCCATCGGAGCCGAGCCCGGCGCGTCCGGGGCGGACCTCCTGCGCTACGCGGGCTTCGGAGTGCTCCTGGACGCTCTGTTCATCGCCGTCGCTTCGTACCGGGGCCGGTGGGGCATCGGGTCCGAGGGGCTGAAGGCGTTCGTGTACCTCTGCATCGGCGGACAGTTCCTCAGCGCCTTCCTGTCCTCGCTCGTGGACCAGGCCGGCCCGCTGTGGATGGCCGAAGTGATCGGCCTGCTCTAGGAGGCGGCGGTCTGTGGCCGACTCTGGAAGGCCAGCCGTTCGAACAGCGGGGCACGCGTGGGTCTGCTGGCCAGGACCGCAGCTGGCGGCGCAGTGCGCCGGGCTGTGGCAGAAAGTTTTGGGGCGGGTGTCAGTGGCCGCGCGCATACTGGCGGATCAAGCCAATGCCGTGCGGCTGTGGCGGCCTCCTGCTGATGTGAGGTGCGGCGCTGTCGGCTGACTATTCGGGGCAACGAAGCCCTGAGGGGGTGGAAGCCGATGCTGCTGCACGCAGTAGAGATCGACACGTTCCGCAACTTCACCAACAAGCAGACCATGATGGTCGATGCGGGTGTGACCTGCTTGATCGGTAAGAACGAGTCGGGCAAGACAACGATCCTCAAGGCATTGCACCGGTTGAACCCGGCGAACGAGTCGGACGGATTCAACCTGACCACCGACTATCCGCGCCGCCACCTGGCGCGGGACCGGCGGTCCAGGAATCTGGACGAGGTCGCGCCGGTCACCGCTACCTTCTCGCTGGAGGAAGCCGATCTCGACAAGATCGAGAACGAACTGGGACTTCGCCCGCCGGCCGAGGTACGGGTGGTGGCGTCGCGGACCTACGGCGACGAACTCCATGTCGGGTTCGACTGTGCCTTGAAGGACGTGCTGGAGAAGGTGATCCAGGAGAGCGGCATCGACGATGAGGAGGATCGTGCACTGCTCCTGCAACAGACGTCGGTGACCGAGGTCGGAACTGCCGTCAAGGAACGCTCCAAGGAACTGAAGGACGACAAGAAGACGGCCCGCGCCAAGGTCCTGGACAAGGTCCCCTCAGCGCTGACCAAGTACGCGCTGTTCCTCGAAGACGACATGGACGAAGACCAAGTCCAGTCCCTGGTCGCCCTGCTGCCGAAGTTCTTCTACTTCTCCACCTACGAGCTGCTGCCGGGCGAGTGCGATCTGCACGCGCTGGCCGAACGCAGGCAGGCTGGGCGCCGCCGCAAGGGAGACAGCACGATCCTGTCGCTGCTGCGGCTGGCCGGTGAGGGCCCGGACGACTTCCTCGACGAGAACTACGTCAGCCGCAAGGCGGAACTCCAGGCCGCCAGCATGGAACTGAGCGATCAGGTCTTCGAATACTGGAAGCAGAACGACGCGCTCAGCGTGGCCTTCGACACCGACCTCATCCCCATGCCTCTCGACGAGAACGGCCAGCCGCGACCGCACCACCGCATCCTGAAGATCGAGCTGCGCGACGACCGACATGGGGTGGAGACGAACTTCGCCACCCGCTCCACCGGCTTCCAGTGGTTCTTCTCGTTTCTCGCCGCGTTCAGCGCCTACCGAGATCGAAGCGAGCGTGTCGTGGTTCTGCTGGATGAGCCCGGCACCAGCCTGCACGGCGAAGCCCAGGGCGACTTCCTGCGGTACATCTATGGCGAGCTCGGCATCAAGCAGCAGGTCCTGTACACCACGCACTCTCAGCACATGATCGACCCCACCCGGTACGAGAGCATGCGCGCCATCCACGACCAGGCCACCCGAGCGGACGCCACCCTGGGCGTCGTCATCACCCCGGTCAGCCTGTCCGCCGACCCCAAGACCATCCTTCCCGTGGAGGCGGCCCTCGGATATTCCGTGTCGCAGCATCTGTTCCTCGGCGCCGGCCCGCTCCTGGCTGTGGAAGGCAGCAGCGACTTCGTCTTCCTCATGCGCATGTCCGACCACTTGATCAGCAAGGGGCGCACCGGCCTCGATCCGCACCTGTCGATCATCCCGGTCGGCGGGATCGGCAACATGCCGGCCTTCGTCGCGGTCATGGGGCGCCGGCTGAAAGTCCGCGCGCTCATCGACGGGGCCGAGACCACCAAGGTGACAGCCAAGGTCCTCAGCGCCGCCCAGGCCGCCGACGTCGACGCCTCCCACATCACGGTCATCGGCCAGCTCGAAGGTCTTCCCGACACAGCCGACATCGAGGACCTGTTCTCGACCAAGGACTACCTGTGGCTCTACAACCGGGCTACCGGCATCACCATCAACGAGGCAGACCTCATCACCCCCACCAAGTCTCTGCCGATCCTTCAGCGCATCGGGATCGCCCGGGAGAAGCAGCACAAGCCGCGAGACTTCGACCACGTTGGACCCGCGCACCAGCTCACCAGCGACAGGGAAGCCTTCTTCGCGCAAGTCGATGACGACACCCTCGACCGGTTCGAAGCGGTCTTCAAGAAGCTCACGGCCTGAACCGCTGACAGCACGAGGCCCCGGGAATCAGCCATGACATCCCGGGGTCTCTGTGCACTTCGCTTGACCGTCAGATCCAACGACCGGCCACGGCCTCTGTCACGCCCACTCCACACCCAGCTTCCGCAGCGCGTCCAGCTGCTCCGCCGTGAGCTTGTCGCGCCTCGACTTGGTGTTCGAGACCCACACGCCCAGCTTCACGGTCACCGGCTCCGCCTCGCCCTCGACCGCGATCTCCTCGCCGTGGGCCCTCGGGACCGGCCGGTGGGCGCCTTCCCGCTCCACCCACTGCGTGAGGGCCTCCAGGCCCCGCTGGAACGCCTGCTGCGCCTTGCTCGGCCCCTTCGACCCGCGACTGGCCGCGGGGTCGGGAGAAGGCGCCTGGCCGGGCTGCACGCCGAGCTTGGTCAGCCGTTCCTGCTGCTCGGGCAGGAGTCGCGCCCAGGTGGCCGGCTGCTTCTGCTGCTGGAGCCACTTACCGATGTCGTCGCCGTCCATCAGCACGCCGGGTGCGATGTCGGGCAGCTGGCCGTCGGCGTCGACCAGGTCCGCGAGCACCCGGTAGTGGCGTTGCCAGTCGAGCGGCCACGGGCAGTCCCAGTCCTCGTCGATCTCCGTCAGCTGTTGCGCGCGCTTCGCTGCCCGCTCCTGGTCCTTGCCGAGGCCGCCCTTCCTCCGGAGGTTTGCCATGTGCTGCCCGATGGGCACCATCGCCTCGCCCTCGCCCCAGGCCGCGTCTTGCCGGGGCGCGAGGTGCCCGGTGGCGCGCCGGTAGGACCGGAGCGTGGCGAGCTTGGCTTCCCACGCTTCCTCGCCCGGCTCCCACACCATCCCGGCCTCTGACGCGTCCAGCAGGGTCTTGCGCCGCTCCTCCAGCTCACCTGCCCGCAGCGCCTTCCGCTGCTGATGGACCCATCGGCCAAGCGGGAACTCCTTCGTGACCCCCACTTCGACCTCCACGTCATACGGGACGGCGTGCAGGCCGGAGATGCCGTTCTCTGCCCGCCATCGGAGGAGGGCTTGGTAGCCCTCCAGCCACACCAGGGACTCCGGCCGGTAGACCCGGGTCCGCAGGAAGGCTGAGATGGTCGCGGCGTCGCGTGGGTTGGAGAAGTGGAGCAGGGCGGCTTCGGCGGCGGCCTGCGTGTCGTCGTCCTGGTCCTCGCCGTCGCCCTGGCCGCCGGCGCCGACGATCTGGCCGTCCTTGTCGCGCCGGACGTGGACCTTGCGCTTGCCGCTGGTGAGCGCGCGGGAAGCGAGCTGCTCAACAAGTCGTTCATCATGGCTGCGGAGCCCCTGGAGGACCGCTACAAGGGGGCGGAAGCTGGCGCTGGCGACCATGTCGGTGGGGTCCTCGTTCGGCTCCAGGAACACCGGCACGATGATCCTGGCGACCTTGGTGGATCCGTCCTTGTTGAGCCGCAGCGCCCGGCCGATGTTCTGCACGATCTCCACCTGCGAGCCGCGGGTGTCCGCGAAGCAGACCGCCTCGACTCCCCGCTCGCCTGTGATGTCGACGCCTTCACCGAGCACGCGAACGCTGGCGAGGAACGCGCGGTGCACCCGGTGTCCGGTGGCGTCGATGCCGTTGGCGAACTGGCGCAGGACCTCGCGCCGCTCGGACACGAGGTGGTCGCCGCACAGCCATGCCGACCACACCCGGTCCGGGGGTACGTGGCGGCCGGCCTCCAGCTCGTAGAACTCGGCGTCGATCGAGGACTTCGGCAGCTTGTCGGCGGCGGCCAGGTCGGCGTCGGACGCGTCGTTCATGTACAGCTCGGCAGCGGTCTCGGGGAGCTTGTCCGCGAACGCGGCCGCTTCTTCGACCTTCTGGTGGAACGTCATGACCGTACGCAGGTTGTACGCCGCCGCGTGCTCCAAAAGCGCAGTCTGCAGGAGCGCCAGGCGCCGGCCCCGCCGCGCCTCCTCCGACTCCCCGAGAACGGGCGAGGGGTCGCGGATCTCCAGGACGTCGATCTCGAACCCGGCGAGGATCTCCCGCTCGATCGCCTCCGAGAGCCCCAGCTCCGCGAGCCACGCGCCGTACGTGCCCTCCGGGTCATCTGCCATCGACGCGATCTCCGCCTCCTGGCCGCCGGGGCCCCGCTGCGGGCTGGCCGCGGCGAGGATGCGCGGGGTCGCGGTCAGGTAGAGCCGGAAGGCCGCCGGGATGCGGGTGTTGTCGTGGATCGCGGCCCACGGACGGCCAAGATCACCGGCGGTTCCGTGCGCCTCATCTACGACGGCGAGGTCGAACGGGGCCATCTGCTGCCCGTACAGGCGCTCTCCACCCGCCAGGGCGGCCTCCAGCGGCCCGCGTACCTTCCTCTGGCCCTCGGCTGCGTCGATGTCCTCGCGGTCCACCAGCGAGGCGTACGTGGCGAACACGACGACCGGCCCGGCGCCGGCCCACAGGGCAAGCTGGATCGGGTTGGTGGTCGTGCGCACGCCCAACTCGTCCAGCACCGCGTCGTTCTCCAGCGAGCACACCGCAACCATCGGTGCCCGATGACCCACCAGACGCCACGCCTGGGCGGTCTGCGCAAGCAGGTCCAGTGTCGGGACGGTGACGAGGATCCGGCCGTCCGCGAACGACTCCAGCGCGCACGAGGCGGCCGTGATCGTCTTGCCCGAGCCGGTCGCTGACACGATCGTGCCCCGGGTGCCCTGCGGGGGGACAGGCAGCCTTGCAGGGAATCCAACCCATTTTCGGAACGCTGACTTCTGGTCTATCTGGTGTTCTCGAAGCTGGATCACCGACATTTCCTCTCGCCTCTGTAGGCGTTGCTATCCAAACCGAAGGCATCCACTACCCACCAGGGGAGGGAGGTGTCCTGGACTTAGATGATGCTGACGGACTGTTACGGGTATCCGTAGTAAAAAATCACAGAGCGTCCGGACTTTTCAACTGGGGCCAAGGGGCTACCTGCTTTTAACGGGCTGTCAGACGCCTTTTTCTGTCCGTTCTAGACCTATAGACGGCGAATGCAGCTACTGGGTACGCTAGTTGTTGTCAAGGGGAAATCATCCTTCACGGTCGCCATCCCCATCATTCAACGAAAAGAGAATATATGCACAGTTCCGAGTTTTTGGTTGGCCTTGCCCTGGCGTTGGTCAGCCTAGTAATAGGCTCAACTATGAATTTTATGGATGTAGCTCTCCTCGTCCAAATCGCAACAGATTCAGGAATGACATTCGCCACCATCCTCGTAGCGTGGTGGATGGAGAGGCGAAGGAAGCAGTAGGGCCGAGAGGGGGCCCCAGCACCTGCCTCATCATACTGCCAACTGTACATCCTGCATCAACATGATGCACTCGCTATACTGGAACCCAACACGAACGAGCGACCCCCTCCCCTCCTTGCCGGACAGGCCCGCGCAGTGGGCCCCCAAGGGGACTGGAGGCGCAGCCGGAAGGCCCCGTCAAGGGATGGGGGAGCGCAGCGGACCCAGCCCGCCCGGCCGCGCAGCGGCCTGACCCCCCACCACCTACCTCCCGCACCACACCCGTTCACCCCGTCCGTGAGGGCAGGGGGCGCAGCCCCCGCCCTCCCCGGCCCGCGCAGCGGGCCGGCCCCCCAGGCGACCGGAGCGCAGCGCAGGAAGCCGCCCGACAAAGTCGGGCCCAAGGGTCGCGCAGCGACCCGTTCCTGCCCTCGCGAAGCGAGGGCGTTCTCTTGCACATCGCGCAGCGATGTGGTACCC